>JAQXTC010000024.1 GCA_029219285.1 Clostridiaceae bacterium | reverse complement strand
TTTAATTATAATACAGAGCATATTTTATATAATTAAAATGCTATATTGTGTGAATATTTGTTAATGTGACAACTCCATAAATGACTGTTTAGTCTTCTCTATTTAAGTGATAAGATGAACAGGAAGATTCAAATACATTAGAGTCATTTATATCCTCTTCACAATTATCATTATTTTGGCTTTTTTTATCTTTATTTTTTGTAAAATCTTTTATTATTTCAAGAACTTGAGGAACTGTATCAACTATTCTATCATAGGTTGTATCTTGCTCTACTGGAAGAAGCCTTACAGATTCATCTCTAACTACAAGAAAGGCAACAGGTTTAACAGATACTCCAGCTCCTGTACCACCTCCAAAAGGGTAGTCTCCATCTTTATAATTTTCATTATTAAGTATAAAATCACTTCCTCCTGAAGCAAAACCAAAAGTGACTTTAGATATAGGAATTATACAGTTTCCATTGTTCATTTCAACAGTATCTCCTACAACAGTATTTACATCTATCATATTTCTTAAGTTTTCCATTGTACTTTTCATTAAATTTTCTACTGGATGTTCACTCATAACTTAACTCTTTCGAGTTTTTCGCCTCCTTTTAATATCTTAAGTCCTCTTAAAAACAAAATAGACATATAAGTAATTTGTGCCAAAGAAATAGTTATTATACTATTTATCTCTAATCTGCCTGAAATTTTATCATTAAATACCGGTTTAATCGGTAAATTAAATTCCCTTATTTTGAAAATGATTTCAAGTATCCATAAAACTAAAGGAGAGTAGGTAGATAAAAGTCCATAAAATATAGCAGTTTTTGCTGCATCATTAAGAGAATATTCAAAGCTACCTTTAAATTTTAGACTAGGCTTAAATTTATTATCATTAACTATATTTACAACCTGTAAAATACTGTGTATGGATAAATTTTTAAATCTTTTTTCTTTTTTTAAATGAGGTTGATGTGCTTTTTCTGTATCATTTCTCTCATTTACTACTGGAGTTTTATGATTCTTTTTATTTTTTAGTTTATCTAAAATATTAAAATTATAGATTTTCAAAACTAAATCATTATTTGAAATTAAAAAAGTTATCTTAATAGGTAAAGGAATAAAAAATAAAATTAGGAGGATTAGAATAAAGTATTTCATAAATTAACCTCCAAAATAAAATAATATTCTTAGTATTGCCTATAAAACCAAAAATAAACTAAAAAAAAATAATACAAAATAGATTAATTAATAATAAAAAAGACACACTATACTTATAGTAGAATTCTAGAAGGTGGTTTAAAATGAAGAATATCATTAGAAAACTATTTATATACTTACTAATTTCAGTAATGGCATTAAATGTACTATCTATAAAAGTACTTGCAGCTAAAGATAACTTTAGAGTTGATGCTCACCATGCTATTGCGCTTGATAGAGAAAGCAAACAAGTCTTATTTGAACAAAAAGCATATGAGCTTGTACCTATGGCTAGTACAACAAAAATATTAACAGGGCTTATTACAATTGAAAGAGGAAATCTTGATGAGAAGTTCACTGTAAGTAAAAATGCGGCATCTATTCGAGGCTCAAAGGTTGGATATAAAGCTGGCGAAGAGATTACAATAAGAGAACTTCTTTATGGATTATTATATAAGTCTGGGAATGATGCAGCGATAACTTTAGCAGAAGGTATTGGTGGCAGTGTTGAAGGATTTGCAGAAATAATGAATCATTATGGCAAAAGCTTAGGACTTCTTGATTCACATTTTGAAAGTCCTCATGGATTAGATTCCCAAGATCATTATTCATCGGCTTATGATTTAGCAATTCTCACAAGTAAAGGTATGGAATATGAAGAATTTAGAAATGTAGTTGGAACTAGAGAAATTAAGAAGGAAGTATATGGATTTACTAGAGATTACAACAATATTAATAAAATCCTTTGGAAAATACCTAATGCAAATGGGGTAAAGACAGGATATACAGGCCAAGCTGGAAAATGTTTAGTATCTTCTGTTAATCATAATGGTAAGGATATTATAATAGTTGTTCTAAATTGTCCTGACAGATGGAATGTAACAGAAAAGATTTATAATCATGTGGTGAAAAATATGTCTTTAGACCAAACCACAATGAATTTGTCTAAAAGAGGTCAAGATGAAGAGGAAAGTTTTTGCAAAGAAGAAGAGCAATTTAAAATTAACATATAATTAGTTGATTTATATTTGCAAAAAGTGTCTATTTTTGATACCCTTAAGTAGTAAAGAATTTTAAAGGGGATATGATATAATGGATATTAAAAAGATATTAAATACATGTGATCATACATTATTAGGTGTTACATCTACATGGGAAGAAATAAAAGAAATATGTGATGATGGAATAAAATATGAAACAGCTTCTGTTTGCATTCCACCATCTTTTATAAAAAGAGCTAAAGAATATGTTGGTGATAAATTAGCTTTATGTACTGTAATTGGATTTCCTAACGGATACAATACTACAGCAGTTAAAGTTTTTGAAGCAAAAGATGCAATAGCAAATGGTGCTGATGAAATTGATATGGTTATTAACTTAGGTTATGTTAAAGAAAAGAATTTTGAAGCAGTTGAAAATGAAATTAAGGCTTTAAAAGAAGCATGTGGATCTAAAATTCTTAAAGTTATTATAGAAACTTGTTTTTTAACTGAAGAAGAAAAGATTAAGATGTGTGAAGTAGTAACAAATGCTGGAGCAGATTTTATTAAAACTTCAACTGGTTTTGGTACTGCAGGTGCAACTAAGGAAGATTTAATTCTTTTCACAAAACATATAGGACCAAATGTTAAGATAAAAGCTGCAGGTGGAGTTAAAGATCTAAAAACTGCAGAAGAATTTATCGAAATAGGTTCAAGTAGACTTGGAACAAGTAGAATAGTTAAAATTGTTAAAAACGAGGAAGTTACAGGGTACTAAAAATTATGAAAAAGGCACAGTAGTGCCTTTTTTGTTATAATATAAAAGTTGAAGTGCTCTTTGAGATTTAGTATAATAGAACGATATTTATGAGGAGGAAAAGGGAGGATAATAATCCTTATTTAAAATATATGAATGAAAAGTTAAAGAAACAATTAGATTTTTTAATAGAAATAGATAAAATGAAAAGTATAATAAGAAGATCTTATATTGCAGATGGATCAAAAAGAGAAGATGATGCAGAGCATTCTTGGCATTTAGCTATGTGTGCAATGATATTTTCAGAATATATGGATAAGAATACAGATGTAAATAAGGTTATAAAACTTGTGCTGATTCATGATCTTGTTGAACTTTATGCCGGAGATACTTTCGCTTTTGATGTAGAAGGTGGCATGGACAAAGTTGAAAGAGAACAAAATTCTGCAGATAAGTTATTTGGAATACTTCCAGAAGAACAAGGAAAAGAATTAAGAGTTTTATGGGATGAGTTTGAAGAGTGTGAAAGTAAAGAATCAAAATATGCTAACATGATTGATAGATTACAACCATTACTTTTAGATTATGCTAATAAAGGAAAAGGAATAGAAGAATCCAATATTACAGAAGAACAACTTAGAAAAAGAAATGAAATTTCATTAAATGAAGGACCTGAAGAGTTTAAAGAAATAGTTAATTATATTATTAAGCAATTTTATTAAGATTACTTAAATAAATAATCATAAAAAGAGGACGTAATGTCCTTTTTTATATGAGATTAATAAATTGGTACAAACTATAACCAAAACAAAATAGGTGATGACATTTCAATAATTTTTTGTGAATGTTAATTATAATTTAATAATTTTAGAAAAAACGGGAGATATATGTGGATTTATATACCATAATATGATAATATTTATTTGGAAAATATTATATGAATGGGTGGGGAAAATTATGAAAAAACAAATGATAAAAATATTAATTGCTGGTACTATTATGACAACACAAATTGCAACTATGGGCACTACGGTAGTAAATGCAGCTGAAGTTGAAACTAATAATATAACAATTGAAAACAGTGTAGTAAATGGTGAGGGAAAAGCATCAGAAGAAGACAACACTATTGCACATATTCCTGATGAAAATGTAAGAGAAGCTATAAATATGAGACTTAGACAAGAAAAAGATTCACCAATTACTATTGGCCAATTAAGAAGTTTAGAAAATTTAGACTTTTTAGGTTTTGATATAGAGTATGATTTTACTGGAATAGAATACTGTACTAATCTAAAAGATCTAAATATTAATGTAGGAAAAGCTAAAAATCTTCATAAAATAAGTGGATTAACTAATTTGGAGTCATTAAGTATATCTGATGAAAATTTTAGTGATGTTAGTATACTAAGCAATTTAAAATCATTAGAATTTTTAAGTTTATACTATACTAATGTTTCAGATATAAGTTCATTAAGCAATCTTATAGCGTTAAAGAGTTTAACTATAGCATATAGTAATATTAATGATGTGACTCCATTGAAAAATTTAACTAAGCTAGAAGAATTAGATGTTTCACATAATAACATTACTGATATGAGTACAATTAGTAATCTTTCATCGGTTAAGGAATTGAATTTAAGTGGTAATAATATAAAGAAATTAGGTAAGTGGAGTAACTTGGAAGAAATTGCGGTGGATACACAACAAATGAGCCAAATACAAGATATTAATGAAGCTATGTTAAATGGAACGTATGTAGGATGTATGACTCCTTATAATGTTGTAGATTATTATGGTGGAATAAAAAATCCATTAACACTTGAAAATGTTACATTTGAATCTCAAGCGCCAATGTTATATTCAGCTGAATATAATAAAGAAACAAATTTTATCAGAGTAAAACAACTTGAGCCAATGCCTGAAAATGGTTATTTTGGAGTTAAGTTTTATATTAATGGTAAAGAAGCAGGAATTATAATAAGTCCATATAATTCAGATGGATTCGGTGAAATTCCTAAAGTATTAGATGAATTATTAAAAATAGATATACTTGAATTAGGTATGGGTGATGGAACAGTTGGAACACCAGTTAAGTTTACAGTAAATAGTAACTCTCAAGCAGAAATTGAGAACTTAATTAATAAATTTAAAGATATGAATGTTAAATTTGAAAAGCTAGTTACTGGCTTTGGGGATGATAACGAAACTGTAAAATATATGTTTAGTGTTGATAATAGTCAACAAGCTGGTATGAAAAGAGCAGGAGAAGAGAAATCATACTTTACACTAGTTGTTAATAAAGATAATACAAAGGCTATAGAAATGTTAAATGAGTATACAGGTATTAATAATGGGCAAATGCCAGAAAATTCAGCTAAACCAGAAGGTGGAGAAAATAAGGACGAAACAACTAATGGTTTTGGGAATGCAAATGTTGTTGGTGATAACAAAGCAGAAAATACAAAGCTAGAATTAACGACTGACTCAAATAATACAATAAAAACTAAAGAAGATACAATTAAAACAGGAGATAATAAAAAAGTAGGATTAGCAGCTCTATTGGGCACAGGTAGTTTATCTCTTGCTGGAATTATGTTTAGAAAAAGAAGATAAAAAAGAAATAAATTTTTGGTGAGGAGTTACTGATAGTAGCTCCTTCTTTATTTGAAGAAATAAGAGATAAATAATAATCATTATTATCAAACAATATTTACTTGAAAATGCAAGTGCGATGTGATAATATGAAGTTGGGTTTATTGGTTAAATTAAACTGAATTTAATTTGCAATAAAAATCTATCACATAAGACTAAAATTTTTTGCCAACAATATAAATAGTTGACGAAATGATAAAGATAGATACAAGAATCTTTACTAGAGTGTACTCAAGATAAAAACAAGAGGTGAAAAAAATGGGTAAAATGAAAACAATGGATGGAAATACAGCAGCAGCTCATGTGTCCTACGCATTTACTGATGTTTCTGTAATATTCCCTATAACTCCATCATCTCCAATGGCTGAACATGTAGACCAATGGAGTGCACAAGGGAAAAAGAATATATTTGGGCAACCAGTAAGAGTTGTAGAAATGCAGTCTGAGGCAGGGGCAGCAGGTGCA
>JAQXTC010000023.1 GCA_029219285.1 Clostridiaceae bacterium | reverse complement strand
AATTAGTAAATGAATTTAAAAAATAGGTTGACATAGAAAATAATGGTGATATAATTTAACACATATAATACATATATGAATAGTATGAATTAAGAAAAGAAATTCAAAAGGGGGAATTTGAATGATTGAATTAAAAGAAGTTAGTAAAGTATTTCATAGGAATAAAGTAGAAGTTGAAGCATTAAAAAAGATTAATTTAAAAGTTGAAAAGGGAGATATCTTTGGAGTAATTGGTTTTAGTGGAGCAGGAAAAAGTACTCTTATAAGAATGATTAATTATTTAGAAACCCCAACTTCTGGTGAAGTTATTGTTAATAATGAACCATTAAATAATCTTAATAAAAAGAAACTTAGAGAGTTAAGAAAAAAGATAGGTATGATATTTCAACATTTTAATTTATTAGAGACAAAAACAGTATTTGAAAATGTAGCTATCCCATTTATATTAAATAATACAGAAAAAGAATTGATTAAGGAAAAGGTAGATCGTTTATTAAAATTTGTAGGCTTAGAAGAAAGAAAAGATGCATATCCAAGTGAATTATCAGGTGGTCAAAAACAAAGGGTTGGTATAGCAAGAGCATTAGCTACAGAACCATTAATATTATTGTGTGATGAAGCAACATCAGCATTGGATCCGGAAACAACACAGTCAATCTTGGAATTATTAAAAAAGATTAATAAAGAGTATAATATAACCATTTTAATTATTACTCATGAAATGAATGTTATTAGAGAAATATGTAATAAGGTAGCAGTAATGGAGAATGGAAAGATAATTGAAAAAGGAAATCTAATAGATATATTTGCGAATCCCAAAGAGCAGACAACCGAAAAGTTTGTAAGAACAGTAGTGCATGATAAAATTCCGAGTTCTATATTAAAACAATATACACCAAGCTATGATAATGAATTATTAGAATTAAAGTTTATCGGTCAAAATGCTAAAGAATCAGTAATAGCAGAAGCATCAAAACAAAATAATGTAGATATAAATATTCTTTATGCAAATTTTACTGAACTGGGAGATGTAATATTAGGATATATTACAACAGAGATTAGAGGAAATAAGGATAATATTAATAAGGCAATTGAGTTTATGAGAAGCAAAAATGTTAATGTGAAGGAGGTAATTCAATATGATGACAGTAACTTGGCCACAAATCTATAATGCTATTATTCAAACTTTAGAAATGGTTAGTATTTCATTAGTTCTAGGAACACTTGGAGGGGTTCCTTTAGGGATATTATTAGTTATTACTAATGGTACAGGGATAGTTAAAAATAGATTTATCTGTGCTGTTATTAATAACACTATAAATGTTATACGTTCATTGCCATTTATAATATTGTTAGTTGCTATAGTACCTTTTACAAGATTAGTTGTTGGTACTTCAATTGGAACTAAAGCTGCTATTGTTCCCTTAGTAGTATTTATTATTCCATATATAGCAAGACTTGTTGAAAATTCTTTGCTTGAAGTTAATAAAGGAATTATTGAGGCAGCAGAAGCCATGGGAGCAACAACATTTCAGATAATAAGATATTTTCTTTTACCAGAAGCATTAAGCTCACTTATATTAAGTTTGACTACTGCAACTATAGGTCTTATAGGTGCTACAGCAATGGCAGGAACAGTTGGTGGAGGAGGAATAGGAGATATTGCTATTTCTTATGGATACCAAAGGTTTGATACTAAAGTTATTGTAATAACAGTAATTATTTTAATAGTATTTGTACAGGTTATTCAGAACCTAGGTAATTTTTTATCTAAAAAAGTAAGAAAGAGATAATTTTTTTATATTTTTATATATGAGTAAAGTAGTAGGAATTAAAGGAGAGAAGCAATTATGAAAAAGAATTTAATAAAAAGAGTATTAGGTTTAGTTGTTATAGGAAGTTTATTGATTGGAACAGTAGCATGTGGTAATAGCAGTAATACAGGAGATGATGATAAAAAATCAATAACTGTAGGTGTATCACCAGGACCATATAATGAATTATTTGATAAAGCCGTTAAGCCAATTTTAGAAAAGCAAGGTTATGAGATTAAATCAGTTGATTTTTCAGATTTATTACAATCAGAAGTAGCTATTACAGAAGGAAGTGTAGATTTTAATGTAGCTCAGCATACGGCTTATGCAGAAAATTATAATAAAGAAAAAGGCGGAGATTTAACACCAATAGTTCATATTCCAACAGTACCTGCAGGTATTTATTCAAATACTCATAGTACACTAGATGATGTAAAAGATGGTAGTAAAGTAGCAATTCCTAATGATCCTTCTAATGCTGCAAGAGCATTTAGATTATTAGAAAAAGCAGGGTGGATAAAACTTGATGAGACAGCTAATGCTACTACATTAAAAATAAGTGACATTAAAGAAAATCTTAAAGGAATTGATATTATAGAAATGGATTCTTCACAAATTCCAAGAGCATTAAATGATTTGGATTATGCAATAATACCAGGAAGTGTAGTTTATTCTTCAAAGATTGATTCAGATAAATCATTACTTAGCGAAGATGTAAGTAAAGATCTTGAATTAGTAGTTGTTGTTAGTGAAAAGTATAAAGATTCTAAATGGGCTAAAGCAATAGTAGATGCTTATAAATCAGACGAATTTAAAGAGTATATGAAAGAAAATAATAAAAATAATTATTGGTTTATTCCAGATGAATTAAAGTAAAAGAGTGGAGATAAAGATATGGATAAAATTGAAGAAAAGATTATTAAATTAATAGATAATAAGAAAGATAAAATAATTGATTTTGCAAGAGATATTTTAAAGCATCCAGAGCTTGGGTATAAAGAAAAAAGAACAGCAGAAAAGGTATATGAAATATTAAAAGAAAATACAGAGGAAATAGAAAAAAACTTAGCTATAACAGGAGTAAAAGGGTATCTAAAGAAGAATAATAAGAATGAACTTAATGTTGCCTTAATAGGGGAATTAGATGCAGTAGTATCTCCTAATAATAAATATGCAGATAAGGAAACAGGAGCATCTCATGCATGTGGTCATAATGCACAGCTTGCAGGAATAATCGGAGCAGCATTAGCTTTATCCGATGAAGAGATAAAAAATTCGTTAAATGGTAATGTTACCTTCTTTGCAGTTCCATCTGAAGAATATGGTGAAATTGAGTATAAACTTTCTTTGAAAGAAAAGAATTTAATTAAGTATGGGGGAGGTAAAAGTGAGCTGATTAGAATAGATGCTTTTAATGATATTGATATATCTGTAGTACACCATTCAAATCCTTTTGGTTCTGATATTGAAATTGGAGATAGATCAGATAATGGTTTTGTTTCAAAACTTATAAAATATAAAGGAAAGGCATCTCATGCCGCAGCAACTCCACATCTTGGCATTAATGCAGTAAATGCAAGTTCTATTGGGCTAAATGCTTTAGCATATCAAAGAGAGACCTTTAGAGATGAAGATAATGTACGTGTTCACGCAATTATAACTAAAGGTGGAGGATTGGTAAATGTAATTCCGGAAGAGGTGGTTATTGAAAGCTTAGTTAGAGCAAACAATAATGATGCAATAAAGGATGCAAGTAAAAAAGTAGACAGGGCATTAAAGGCGGGTGCATTAGCAGTTGGAGCTGGCATTGAAATAGATACTGTTCCTGGATATTTGCCAACAGTTCCTTTAAAGCCATATGAACCAATGGTGGAAATTGCAAAAGAAGTTTTACCTAAAGGTACAATTAATGTAGTTAAAGAAGGAGCACACACATCAGGATCTAGTGATGTAGGAGATCTTACTCATATTATGCCAGTATTGAAGTTTTCTACCGGTGGTGTAAGTGGACAATTGCATTCAGCAGAATTTGAAGTGGTTGATGAAGATATAGCTTATATTACAACTGCTAAAATAATGGCACTTACTGCATACAGGTTATTGAAGAATAATGCAGCAGAAGCAGAAAAGATAAAGCGTGATTTTAAACCTATATTTACAATAGATGAATATAAAAATTATATGGATAGTTTTGAGTATGTAATTAATGAAGATTATTCAGTAGATAAGTAAAGGAGAAAGGATGCTAAAAAATAAAAGGGTTCAAATATCGAAAATATTTGAACCCTATATTATTTATTTTAATGATTGTATATATTCATCTATTGATTTAGCCGCTTTTTTTGCAGTTACTACAGCTTCAATTACTGTACTTGCACCATGGGCTACGTCACCACTAGCGAATACTCCTTTTCTAGTTGTTTCACCTTTTTCATCTGTTTCTAATAAGCCACGTTTAGTTAATGCAAGACCAGGATTGTTTTTTACAATAGTATTTGTTGGATCTTGCCCAACAGCGACTAAAATAGAATCACAATTATATAATTTCTTAGTATCTTCTAATGTAACTAATGTTAATGAACCATCTTCATTTTCTATATTTTTAGTATCAACGCAATATACTCCATCATCAGTAATAGCTATAGGTGCTTTGTGAATATTAAAACTAACATCATCGTTTTTAGCATCTTGGATTTCATCCTTTGTAGCAGTCATGTTTTCAAAACCACGTCTATAGAAAATGCTTACATTTTTAGAACCATAGAATTTAGCACTTCTTGCAGCATCCATAGC
>JAQXTC010000022.1 GCA_029219285.1 Clostridiaceae bacterium | reverse complement strand
GCCAATTAATCTCTTCGCCAATGCTAACAGAAATCTGCACCCCTTTAACCCTATTCTTTTCCTCAAAAGCCTTATAAGAATCCACTATTGCTATAGGTAAAATATTTTTCTTAGACTTCACAGCTAACTTAAAGCTCCCATTTTTAAATGCCCCGAGTTCTTGTCCTAAAACCCTTCTCCCCTCTGGGAAAATGACTACCGACTTTCCACTTTTCAATACTTCACTACCTTCTGCTATGACTTTTACTGATTGCCTAAGGTTGTTTCTTTCAATAAAAAGACATCCTATCTCCTTAAACCATGTACTTAAAAAAGGTATTTTCTTAATTTCTTCTTTTCCTATAAAAATCAATGGTTCCTCAAAAATCCATATAAGTATTAAGCTATCAAGATTGCTCTTATGATTAGCAATAATAAGCTGCCCTTGACCCTTTTTAATATTTCTTATGCCTCTAATATCTAACTTAACCCCAGTTACAGGCATAACAATTTTTATTAATCTTCTTAGCAATCTATAGTTTGCCGACTGCCTTTCATCTTTACTTTTCCTTCTATTTAAAATACGTTCTGGCCATGTTATTAATGTATATATTGCTGTTATTATTGTAATTAAAATTTCCTTCATCATATTTTCTCCTTTTTTATATGAGTATTTTTCCTAATTATTGAACTTAATGATATAATTTCTATGTGCAAAAATGCAAAGACAAAAATAAAAATATATTCAGATATGGACATTTTTTAATCTTTGTCCAAACTTACAAGGAGAGCCAATCATGAAACTTGATAATAATAAAGATTTAACAAATGGGGCTAGACGAACTTTAAAGTCATTAAAAACTGCTTTTATAACTCTTTTAACTAAAAAGTCCTTTGATGAATTGAAAATACAAGACCTTTGTAAGGAAAGTATGATTCCCAGATCAACTTTCTATAATTACTTTGACGATAAATATGATTTACTAACTTGGTTTTTAAGTGACACTTCCGAAATGGAATACGATGACTTAGAATCTTTTGATGATATTTTTAAGCTAATTAATACCTTCTTCGATGTTATTAATAGCTATAAAAATTTAATAGATAAAATACTAGTAAAAAATCCCAAAACAAGTTTCTTTTATCATTCTTTCATAGATAATATTGAAGCAGCTGCAGTAAGACGTATATCTCCTCTTCAAAGTAATAGAAAAAGTGAGATGCCTATAGACTTAATTGCTCGATGGTATGCTCGTTCAGTTATATTAATTTTTGAATATGTATATGTGGATCACAATAAATGTACTCGTAAAGAAATGCTAAATTATATAAGCAACTTCATTTCAGTGAATAACCTTCATTGACAAACATTCATTTTTGTAATATATTGATAGTATACCAAATATAGGAGGTAAGTGATGAGAATATCAAAGGCTCCAGAAGAAAGAAAACAAGAAATCATAGATACAGCTATGAAGCTATTTTCTGAAAAAGGTTATGAATTCACTTCAATAAGTGATATTGCTAAAGAGATGAATGTAGTTTCTGGTTTATGTTATCGATACTTTAAATCTAAAGAAGAAATTTACAAAACAGCTATTAGCTTATACGCAAAAGAGTGCTCTGCACCAATAATCGACCTACTTTCCAAGGACTACTCAAGTATTGAAGAATACATGGAAAATTTCAGTGCCTTTTTTCTAAAAACAGATAAACAAGAAAGATATCATAGTTTCTTTCATCAAAGCAAAAATGAATTCTTTTCTAAACAACTTCAATATGAAATGATCAAGTTAATTGAACCCTATTCTTTATCTTTATTAGAAAGGATGGCAGCCAAAAAACTTATTAATATTACTAATCCAAAGGAAACAACAAGATTTTTATTATACGGTCAAATGCCAATTATCGATGATGACTCTTTATCATCTAAAGATAAATTAGTAATTTTAAATAATTTAATGATAAGACTTTTTAAATAAAAATAACCTTCCTAAAATTTTAGGGAGGTAAAAAAATAATTTTCGAGTGAATAATTGTCATTGAATACATTTCACTGAAAGGAGATATTATGTCTACTACTTTATAAACAACAACAATAAATCATTTTAACAAAACTGCAGAAAGGTATGATGAAAGCTATGATGGTCAATTTGTAAAATGCATGTATAATGAAATCATTGAAAGAGTTAGTAAACTTAATGCAAAATCTATTCTTGATCTTGGTTGTGGTAACGGAAATATTCTAAAGATACTTGAAGAAAAAGCTAATGCCAAGCTTTTTGGACTTGATCTTTCTGAAAATATGATCAAAGAAGCACGCAAAAAGCTTGACATCAATACGGAACTAACAGTAGGAGATGCAGAGAAACTTCCTTATAAGGATGCCCAATTTGATGTTGTTATATGTAATGCCTCTTTTCATCATTACATAAAGCCTGATGTTGTGGTAAAAGAAATAAAAAGAGTTTTGAAAAAGAATGGCGTGCTTATTTTAGGAGATCCTACTGCTCAAATAAAATTATTACTTAAAATAATAAACTTCTTCTTACACCATACTAATTCCGGTGATTTTAAAATTTATAGTAAAGAAGAAATAACTAATTTACTTGCTGACAATGGATTAAAGGTAGAAAATTACAAATTACTAACACCAAGAGTATTTGTACTAAATGCAATAAATATATAAATAAAAAAGGTGCTACTATCAAAAGTAGTGCACCTTTTACTTTATTTGCTTTTCTTTTTCATACATCTAAAATAATTACTTTTTATATACACTATCCTTTATAAAATTAATGCAACTAAAAGTATCCTCATACATACAATCAATATCATCTAGCATTGCCTGAAAATTGCCATCATATTTTTTTATATATTTATTACATAACCCTTCTGAAATATAAGATAAAATTTCATAAACCTTTTGTGGATTTGCATTATCTTTAAATCTACTATAATCAATCCCTTCTGTAAAAACCTTACCTAACATTCCATAATAATATGCAATCTTTTCATTTATATATTTCTTAATTTCTTCATCTTCAACTGACATAGAATTAACTAAAATACTACTTTCAAGAGTGTATTTCATAGATACAGTCACCTTCACTTTAGTTAAATAAGCTATTCTTTCAAACATGTCACTTGGAAGATTTTCAAGATTACCAAGTATAAGCTTATCCAAAGTAGCTATTGCTCTATCTACTACATAAATATAAAGATTAGCCTTACTGCCAAAATACTTAAAAAGTGCCCCTTTAGATATGCCTGCTTCTTTAACTATGGTATTAGTAGATGCTTTATCATAGCCATTAACTGCAAACTCCTTTAATGCTTTTTCATATATTATATCTTCCTTTTCCTTAGGAATATTTAAATCCATTTTTTATCACCTAAAAATCTTTTTTATTATAAATTACTGTACCAAAGATAACAGATACTATTATTATAGCACCCATAATAGCTAAATTATAGCCAGCTATACACTTTTCTCCTGCCACCACATTAGTACTCACATAATCAAATATACTTACCTTCTTTAGCCACTCTAATTTTTCACTTAATCCAGCTAAAATAGAAAAAATATAAAATACCGAAACTATACCTATAGACATTCCTACTGCTTGCCTATTCTTGCTAATAAAAGATGAAAGACCAAAACATAGACATCCAAAAGTTAAATGTAAAAGGCAAGGTGCAAATGCCATTAAATAAATAGCTTCCTCATTATAACTTTCCCCGCCATAAATTATTGCGCCTATAATTGTAGCCATAGCAATAAATATATTTAATATAAAAATCATTATTAACAATGCTAAAAACTTAGATATATATATTTCCTTTCTACTAAATGGCTTGCACATTAAATATTCAATGGAGCCTTCATCCTCTTCTTTCACCAATATACCAGCACCCAGATACGCAATATACATGCTTCCCATTAATGTTACAATAATATACCCTTGTGAATAAGCGCCTTCAAGACTTCCTATTGCGATTGAATTCATACCAAAGGCACTAAGCATGCTACTTGGAAGACTTTCTAAGGATGCTTTTAGTTCATCTCCCATAGAATCAAAACACATAGCCATAGCAAATATTACAGCAGCCATAGCAATAGACCAAACTAACAAAGCTCTTATATTATTTTTTATTTCCCTAACAACTATTAACCTCATTTTACTTATCCTCCTCATAATACTTTAAAAATATTTCTTCTAAGGAAGGTTCCCCTATATTTATATCAACTACATTGAGACTAGAAAGAGCCTTACAAAGCTTATTAATATCACCACAATACTTAAATGTAACTTTGCTATTTTCTCTTTTATAATCATAAACATCTTGTAAATCCTTCAAGTTATCCTCTGCACAATATACAATCACTTCTTTAAGCTTTATATTATTTATATTTTTAATGTCTTCAATCTTAATTAAATTTCCTTGTTTTATAATAGCAACTCTATCACAAAGCCTCTGAACTTCAGTTAATATATGAGCTGAATAAATAATGGTTTTCCCACACCCTTTAAGTTCCTCTAGTATTTTGAAAAATTCCTCTTGAACAAGTGGATCAAGACCACCTGTAGCTTCATCTAAGATAAGAAGTTCCCCATCTGAAATTATGGCATCAATTATACCAACTTTTTTTCTATTTCCATAAGATAAATCCTCAATCTTTTTATTTAAATCTAGATTTAATCTACTTGCATATTTTTCAATAGAAATGTCCTTATTTCCATAAAGCTGTTTAGAATATTCAAGTAAATCTTTAACCTTCATATTATTGTAGAAATTACATTCAGAAGGAAGATATCCAATATGCTTTTTAATCTCCTTTTCATTCTCACTATCAGTACCTAAAACTTTTATAGTTCCACTAGTTTTTCTTACTATTCCTAAAATAGATTTAATTGTCGTAGATTTTCCTGCGCCATTAGGTCCAATAAGTCCAAATATTTCTCCCTTATAGACATTAAAACTTATGCCATTTACTCCTCTGCTTTTGCCATAAGTTTTAACCAAATTGTTTACTGATAAAACAACTTCCTTGTTCATAATATCATCCCCTTACTTATTTGTTGACCATCAGGTCACTTACATTATATTCCTTCATAACCAATTGGTCAATAAATAATAATTAAGAATTATGGAAGTATGTTAGACTAGTAAACTTACAAAAAAGCGTAAAAAAAGAGGCGGTGCATACTGCACCACCACATAAAAAAATCCCCGAAAGGATTTTTTATAACATTTTCAGAAATTCCAAAGGAATTTCATCCTTCATTCTTAATCCTTACCTATTAGCCAATTTTTCTTCTACCATTCTAATTAGTTCTTTTCTATCTTCTTCGTTATTAACTACATCCATCTTGTCCATATCTATAACTAACACATCTGAAGCATTGTAATAATTGTTAACCCAGTTATCATAATCCTTCCATAAAAATTCATAATAATCCTTTAAGGATTCATCAATTTCAAAATCTCGTCCTCTAAGTTTAATTCTATGTAATACTGTTTCAAAAGATCCTTTTAAATATACCATTAAATCTGGTGCTTTTTTAGGAAGAGTTTCTAGTTCTTCCATCATATTATTTAATAGACCTTCATATGTTTGCATTTCAAGTTCTGATATTCTACCAAGTTCCATATTCTTTCTTGCAAAATACCAATCTTCATAAATAGATCTATCTAAAATATTTTTATCATTATATAACGCATCTTTTATTGACTTAAATCTTGTATTTAAAAAATACAATTGTAATAAAAATGGATATCTATTTTTTCTAATTTCTTCTTCAGTTTCTGAATAAAATAAAGGCAATATAGGATTATCATCAACACTTTCATAAAATACTTCCGAGTTAAAATGTTGTCCTAGAATTCCTGCTACAGAACTTTTACCAAGTCCTATCATACCTCCAACTACTATCACCATGTTCACCTATCCTTATATTTTTTATGTTATCTCTTAGATAAGAATACAAAGTTACAATAAAGAAGTCAATATAAAAAAAAGAAGGCGCAAATCTGCCTTCAAAATTCAATAGCTTGTCTATAATTAGGCAATAGTCTTAAACTCATATCCGTTTTCTTTTAAATAATCTATTATTCTTGGTAAAGCTTCTGCAGTATAACTTTTATCAGATGCATCATGCATAAGTAATACTGCTTTTTCTCTATTACCTAATGTTGTTACAAATTTTTGATATACTGAATCTGCAGTTTTGGGTTTATTGTCTTCAGCATCCCCATTTATACAATTCCAATCAATTTGATGTAAATCTTTTTCTGCTAATAACTTATCAATTGCAGCTGCACCTTGTGGATCTTTTTCAGCCCATGACATCTGGCCTCCAGGGAATCTTAGAGCACGTGTCTTATAATCCTCCCCTAAAACACTCTTTATTGCATCCTCTGTTTTTTGGAAATCAGTTAAACAGTGATCTATATTTATTTTATTACCCGGATAAAGATAATTATAATCATGTTTATAAGAGTGTATCTGAATTTGATTTCCTTCTTTAACTGCCCTCTTTATCAATTCTTTTCCACTATCTGTTTCTACATTTATACCTACAACAAAGAAAGTTGCATTTACACCTTTGCTTTTTAATGTATCTAAAACCCTAGGTGTAATGTTTTGTGATGGTCCATCATCAAAAGTTAAATATACGACTTTTTTCCCATCAGCACCATCTGGCATTTGTCCCTTTATCTGTTGCTGTACATATTTTTCAACGTAAGCAGCATCTTCTACAGAACCGTTACTTTCCTTTGAATCTTTATTATTTGAGTTATCTACCTTTTCTTCTCCTGTTACCTTATCATCCTCTTCTACATTATCTACATTTGTAGTAACAACCTTATTGTTTCCAGCAATATTATAAGCTACTACACTTCCAACTAGAAGAATACATACTAAGCTTAAAATCAAAACTAATCTAAATTTGTTTTTCATTCTCATTCCACCTCATTATTATTTGTTAATTTATTTAAAACTGATATGAGTAAAAACAGCAACTTGTCCTATCAGCATTCTTATTATAGCAAATGTTTTTAATTTTAATATTAAAATTTTTTTTAAATTCAAGTATTTTTATGTATTATTTTAATTAAAAATTAAATTGCATATTGGAAATATTACTTTATTTGTTTATTAGGGTGAGTTTTACTAAATTCGTCAACTAAAATACTTTGCATTATTGAGGTAATTGATATATACTTAGAAAGTTAGTGTAGATATTGAATTGAATTAAAATACATTCGCAAATATAAAGATGAAGGGAATATTACATGAAAAAAATAACTTTCAAAGATTTAAATTTAAAACCAGATATACTTAAAGCAGTAGAAGATTTAGGGTATGAAAATCCATCACAAATACAAGCACAAGCTATACCTTTAGCTATAGAAGGACATGACCTTATAGGGCAAGCACAAACAGGTACTGGTAAAACTGCAGCCTTTGGTTGTTCATTACTAAACAATCTTGTTAAAACAGGAAATGTTGCAGGATTAGTACTTGCACCAACTAGAGAATTAGCTATTCAGGTTTATGAAGAATTAAAGAAACTTTCTAAATATGATAAGGCAAGAATCACAGCAGTTTATGGTGGAGATTCAATTTCAAAACAAATTAATGAACTTAAGAGAGGTGTTGACATAGTAGTTGGTACTCCAGGAAGAGTTCTTGATTTAATGAGAAGAAATGTTTTAAAACTTGATGATGCACAATTCTTTGTTTTAGATGAAGCTGATGAAATGTTAAACATGGGATTCATTGAGGATATTGAAGAAGTAATGAAGCATTTACCAGAAACTAAGCAAACAATGCTATTCTCTGCTACAATGCCACCACAAATACAAAAACTTGCTACTAAATATATGAGAAAAGATTACAAAATAGTTAATATAAAGAAGGTAGCATTAACAGTTTCTAAAATCAAACAAAATTATTTTGAAGTAAGTCCAAAGACTAAATTTGAAGCACTTTGCAGAGTTTTAGATTTTGACACTCCAAATATGGCAATCATCTTCTGTAAAACTAAAAAGGGCGTTGACGAATTAGTTGAAGGATTACAAGCAAAAAACTATGTAGTTGAAGGAATGCACGGAGATATGTCACAATTACATAGAATGAGAACTTTAAAGAGATTTAAAGAAGGTTCATTAAGCTACTTAGTTGCAACAGATGTTGCTGCAAGAGGTATCGATGTAGAAGGTGTTACTCACGTATTTAACTACGATTTAACTCAAGATGTCGAAAGCTACGTACATAGAATTGGTAGAACAGGTAGAGCTAACAAAGAAGGTACTGCTTACTCATTTATTACTCCAAGAGAAAACTCAATGCTTCACCAAATTAAAAAGGTGACAAAGGGAACAATTAATAAAATGGCTATCCCTACTGTTGATCAAATTTTAGAATCAAAGTTTAACAACAAAGCTGATGAAATCGAAAAGGTATTATTAGAAGGTAACTATGATAAGTATACAAAGATAGCTTGTGACCTTTGTGATAATTATAATCCAGTTGATGTTGTTGCAGCTCTTATGAAGATGCAATTTGATAAGGAAATGAGCTTCAACTATACAAATAACGTTTTAGAAGCTCCAGCAGCATTTAAAGAAGCAAAAAATGGTTCATTTAAGAACGGAAATAAAAAGGATGTAAGATTATTCTTCTCAATTGGTAAAAGAGATAAATTAAGCGTCAAAGCTCTTGTTAAATTCATTGCAGAAACTGCTGGTGTTAGCGGAAAAAAAGTTAATAAGATTGATATCTTAGAGAACTTCTCATTTGTATCTGTAGATAAAGAAATAGCTGATAAAGTTATATCTAAGTGCTCAGGTCAAAAGATTAATAAGAGAAAGATTAACATCGAAATTTCAACAAAAAGAAAAAGATAATATCTATATAATAGATATTATCTCCTCTTAAAAGCCACCACATTTGGGTGGTTTTTTTATACTTTCATAAGTTTAACTATTCAATGTGTACACTAGTCCCTGTAGGTATATTGTCCCATATCCATTTAGCATTTTCTTTAGCTAATCTAATACATCCATCTGATAATTGCATTCCAAGTCTACCATCTCTTACTGTATCATTAAGATTATAAATTATCGAATGAAATAGATAGTTACCTTTAAATTGAGTATAGTAATAACATTTATATCCTTTATTTATACCAAAAACATACCCCTTTATTCCTACTTTAAAATCTCCTTTAATTGTTGGAGTACTTGGTTTTCCTATAGTACACAAATAACTTTTTACATTTTCCCATTTTCCATTTTTTTTAACAAACACATTCACAGTAAAACTAGCCAAATGAACAAATATAAAATAGTTGCTTGTACTTTTGTATCCTTTGGCATTTATCTCATTCGTAAGTTTGACAATATCAATATTCCTATAATAACTTATCTTGCTTACCTTATATCTTAGTGTTCTAAATTTATTTCTAATCTTTTCATAATAACTATAAATCAAAATGCTACTTCCTAGATATTAATACATTAACATTCTATTCCTAAGGTAAGATATGTTTCATTAAATAGTACTTATCCATATATTTTCATATAAAAACTCTTATTCTAGTATGAACTGCTTAACTTGATCATCTAATTCATTAGTTAAGATATTAAGTGTTTCAGAAGTTTGCGAAACATCCATTGTTGACGAATTCAAACTTTCTAATGATGCTGAAATTTCTTCCGTTGATGCTGAAATTTCTTCTGCAACTGCTGATGCACTTTCAATATTAGTAACAATATTATCTTTTTCATCTCTTATAACGTTTGATGAATCATTTAAATCCTTTATTTTAGGAACTACATCATCAATTAAACCTATAATATTACCAAAGGCTTGTAAAGAATCATTTATAGCTCTTGATGATTTATCAAAATCTTCTGTCATGCTATTTGTTTGCATAATGATTTCTTCTGTACCTAAAGAAACATTATTTATTAACTTATTAATATGCTCAGCTGAACTTTTTGTTTGCTCTGCAAGATCTCTAATTTCCTCAGATACTACTGCAAATCCTCTACCTTGCTCACCTGCTCTTGCAGCTTCTATAGCAGCATTTAATGCAAGAAGATTAGTTTGCTCTGCAATATCATTTATTAAATTTGTTATTTCATTAATTTGAGTAATATCCTTACCTAATGAATCTATCTTTTTAATAAAGGACTTGAAATTATGATTTATAGCAACAAACACATCTTTTAGGTTTTCCATCTTTTCGCTATTCTCACTAGCATTATTCGATATTTTTAAAGAAGTTTCATTTACATGATTGATATTTCCAACAAACCCTTCTATTATTGAAGAAAAATTTTCCAATGTACTTGTTATTTCTACAAGACCATTTGCTTGTCCTTCTGTTCCTTTAGCCACTTCTTCAATAGCAAATGCAATATTTTGACTAGCAGTAATTTGATTTTCAGTAACCATGTTTAATGAATCTGATCTTTTACTTACTTCATCACTTGAATATTTTAACTTTTCTATAATCATTGCGAAATTTTCAATTGTATTGTTTAAATTTTTCTTTATTAATTGAAACTCACTTTTTCCTTCATGTTCTAATCTAAAAGATAAATCTCCTTGTCCTATTTTTGTAAAAGCTTCATCAACTTCTTTAGTAAAATTTTTCATTCCTGAACATATATTTTTAAATAACACCCCTAAAAATATTAATACAGTTGCCATTAACACACCAGTTATAGTTCTAAATTTCAATATCATAGAATCATTTTTTTCTTTAGCGTTTTCTGCTTGATTCTCTATAATTTTTCCAATTTTCTCTAACATTTCTACACAGGCAAATTGTGATTCATTAATTATTTTACTTTCTTCAAATGTAAATTCTATGCCTTCTTTATATTTATTCATACTTTCTAATATTAACTTATAAAATAAATCGTATTTTTCTTTAAATTCATCAATATATTTTTTTTCTTCTAATAAGTCAACTATTAATTGAGAATCATACAGATTATTTATTTCTTCATTATTTTCTTTTATCATTTTCATATTATTTTCATTGTACTCTACTACAGACACTGAATCATAATACATAATTTTGTTTACAGCTGTCTTAATATCATTAACAGCAGTTGACCCTTCTAGATAATCCTTCATAAGAATTACATTTTTGCTGATTTCCCTTTGTGAAATGAATGCAAGAGCTCCCATAGCAAAAATTATACATACCAATATTACCCTAACTGCTCTAAACAGTTTTACAATATTAAATTTGTTCATAAATTCCTCCTAAATATACCTTTTATACCATTATACCTTATTCGACTTTTTTCTTCCATACTTTTTTATTTTCTTGAATCACATTTTTTAATTTTATTTAAATTCTTCCGATATTTTATTATCTCAATAATTTTTTTATTTAATGCCAATAACTGCAATAAGAAATAATAGATAAAAATTAATTAATACTTGTCCTTTTATACTTGTTAAGCATAAAAAAAGAGGCTTTCGCCTCTTTTTTACTTTAGCTTTCTGCTAACTTTCTATATCCTGCTAATCTTTCCATAGCATCCTTTTCAGTCTTAGCAAATAATTCTTCTGCTTCTTCCGGATATGCTTTTGCAAGTGAAGCATATCTAACTTCTCCCATTAAGAAGTCTCTAAATTCACCATTTGGTTCTTTCTTATAGTCAAGAGTAAAAGGATTCTTTTGTCCTCTTAATTCTGGATTATATCTATATAATTGCCAATATCCACATTGAACTGCCTTCTTTTCTTCCTCTTGAGAGTTAGTCATACCTTTTACAATTCCGTGATTGATACATGGAGCATAAGCAATAATCAATGATGGTCCATCATAACTTTCTGCTTCTGCTATTGCTTTAAGAGTTTGATTTTTATCAGCTCCCATAGCAATTTGTGCTACATATACATAACCGTAGCTCATAGCCATCATTCCAAGATCTTTCTTCTTAGTCTTCTTACCTGAAGCTGCAAACTTAGCAATAGCTGCAGTTGGAGTTGACTTAGAAGATTGTCCTCCAGTATTTGAATATATTTCTGTATCAAATACTAGCACATTTACATTTTCACCTGAAGCTAATACATGGTCAAGTCCACCGTATCCGATATCGTATGCCCATCCATCTCCTCCAAAGATCCATTGAGATCTCTTAACTAAGAAATCTTTATCTTTTAATATTTCTTTAGCTATTGGCGCATCACAATTTTTAAGAACTGCTTCTACTCTTTCAGCTCTAAGTCTTGTAGAATCACCAATATCCTTATGATCTAACCAGTCTCTTAGAATTTCTTTTGTTTCATCAGATAAATCTGATTCTAAAGCTATTTTTACATTCTTAGCTATTCTTTCTCTAATTGTTGTTACCCCTAAATGCATTCCTAAACCAAATTCAGCATTATCTTCAAATAAACTGTTAGCCCAAGCTGGCCCATGGCCATTATGATTCTTAGTATAAGCACTAGATGGAGCTGATGCTGCCCATATTGATGAACATCCTGTAGCATTAGCAATCATCATTCTATCACCAAATAATTGTGTAACTAGTCTAGCATATGGAGTTTCTCCACATCCAGCACAAGCACCATTGAATTCAAGAAGTGGTGTTTCAAATTGACTTCCCTTAACAGTCATTTTATTCATTGGATTCTTCTTTGAAACTTTTTCTACAGTATAGTTCCAAGCTTCAATTTGTTCCTCTTGAGTATGTTGTGGTTTCATTATTAATGCTTTACCAGGAGCTGGACAAACTTCTGCACAGTTTCCACATCCAGTACAATCAAGTGGTGATATACCAATAGAGAATGAAAGTTCTTCTTCGCTCTTAAGTGCTTTTGCTGGTACAAATTTTGTTCCTTCTGGTGCATTATCTTTTTCTTCATTATTTAATAAGAATGGTCTTATTGTTGCATGAGGACAAACATATGCACATTGGTTACATTGAATACATTTTTCAGGAACCCATTCTGGAACATTTACAGCTATTCCTCTCTTATCATACTTTGATGTACCTGCCATGAAAGTACCATCTTCCATGTTGTGCTTAATAAATGTTGAAACTGGAATATTATCTCCTTGTAATCTATCTATAGGATTAGATATTTCCTTAATAAAGTCTGGCACTTCAGTCTCTCTATTACTAGTTTCTTTAGTATTTTCCCAATCTTTTGGAATATTTATTTTAACAATAGATTCTACTCCCTTATCTATTGCTTCATTGTTCATATTAACAACTTTTTCACCTTTTTTACCATATGAAGTTACAACAGCTTCTTTTAAGTATTTAACTGCATCTTCAATTGGTATTATTTGCGCAATCTTAAAGAATGCTGATTGCATTATCATATTTATTCTGCCGCCAAGACCAACTTCTTGAGCTATCTTAACTGCATTTATTGTATAGAATTCAATATTTCTTCCTGCTAACTTCCTCTTCATATCAGCTGGAAGTTTTTCATTTAATTCTTCCTCAGTCCAAATTGTATTTAATAAGAATTTACCTCCTGGTTTTAACCCTTCAAGTACATCATATTTAAATACATAAGATTGGTTATGACATGCAACAAAATCCGCTCTATCAATTAAATATGGTGATCTAATCTTTTCATCGCCAAATCTAAGATGAGATACTGTTATACCACCTGATTTTCTTGAATCATAGAAGAAATAACCTTGTGCATATAATTCTGTTTTATCACCAATTATTTTAATTGCACTCTTATTAGCACCAACTGTTCCATCTGAACCTAAGCCCCAGAACTTACACGCTTTTGTTCCTTCATTTGTAACATCAATATCTACAGGTTCTAGTGATGTATTAGTAACATCATCAACTATACTAATAGTAAATCCATTCTTTGGTTCTTCTTTTTCAAGTTCTTTATATATTCCTGCAATATGTGATGGAGTTGGGTCCTTAGAACCTAAACCAAATCTACCACCAACTATCTTTGGAGCATTTTCTTTTCCAAAGAAACTTCTAACTACATCTAAGTATAGAGGTTCACCAATTGAACCTGGTTCCTTAGTTCTATCAAGAACAGCTATCTTCTTAACTGTTGAAGGAATAACTTTTAATAATCTTTCAATTGAAAATGGTCTATATAATCTTACTTTAACTAGACCTGTCTTTTCTCCCTTAGAATTTAAGTAATCTATTGTTTCTTCACATACATCTGTTACTGAACCCATAGCTATAATTATTCTATCAGCATCCTCAGCTCCATAGTAATCAAAACAATGATATTCTCTACCAGTTAAAGCCGTAATTTTATTCATATATTCTTCTACAACTTCTGGAATATCATCATAATATTTATTTACAGCTTCTCTTGTTTGGAAGTAAATATCTGAGTTTTGTGCTGTACCTCTAGTTACTGGATGATTAGGATTTAAAGCATTATCTTTAAAGTTTTGTAATGCATTATAATCTATCATCTTAGCAAGATCTTCATATTCTAATACTTCTATCTTTTGTATTTCATGAGATGTTCTAAATCCATCAAAGAAATTCATAAATGGCATGCTACACTTTAATGATGCTAAATGTGCAACTGCTGAAAGATCCATTACTTCTTGAACAGAACCTTCTGCAAGCATTGCATAACCAGTTTGTCTTGCCGCCATAACATCTTGATGATCACCGAATATATTTAATGATGATGTTGCAAGCGCTCTAGCTGCTACATGTATAACCCCTGGCAATCTTTCACCTGCTATTTTATACATATTAGGTATCATAAGAAGTAATCCTTGTGATGCTGTATATGTTGTTGTTAATGCTCCAGCTTGAAGTGAACCATGAACTGCACCTGCTGCCCCTGCCTCAGACTGCATTTCTACAACTCTTACTGGTTGCCCAAATATATTCTTTTTCCCTTGTGCACTCCATTGGTCTACATGTTCAGCCATTGGAGATGATGGAGTTATAGGGAATATTACAGAAAC
>JAQXTC010000021.1 GCA_029219285.1 Clostridiaceae bacterium | reverse complement strand
AGGTGTTTTTCCCATCTGTAAAGGCATAATAAAACTAGCAGGTCCTCCATGAGTAATTACTATTCTAGCTTCGCTAATATACTTATTCATATCAGAGTATGGTAGTAACTTATAGTATTTGCATGATTTGGGTATATATGTAGAAAAACCTATCTGCATAATAACTTCTTCCTGAATCACTCCAGCTTCTTTTAATTTATCTATATTTTCGATTAGTCTATTAAATGGTTGTTCATGTGTTCCAACAGTAACAAATATCATAATTTATTCGCTCCTATCACTTTTTTAAAATATACTTCCTAAATTAATTGCCTTCGGATAGACTTTTTTCTCTTCTTCCCATTGAACTATAAACTTATCAACTATAGGATAAACCATCTTTCCGGTCATTGTAGGCTTATCAATTCTATCAAAAACTTCAATATAAATTAACTTAGCTCCAAATAGCTTTCCCAAGTAGAAGAATGGTACTGCAACAGCAGCTCCAGATGATACTATAAGATTAGGTCTTTCTTTCCTTAAGACTTTCCATGCAATAATAGTATTTTTAATAAGAGCCTTTATACTTCGATTAGTTGGATAATAGCATGGATATACCTTTTCATCCTTTAATAAGCTTTTGGCATCTTCTTTAGGAAAAGTCACCCAAAACCTATCATGTGATTTCCAAAATTCTTTTAACATATATAAATGTGTTAAGTGTCCTCCAGATGATCCAACTAAACATACTTTTATATCTTCATTGTTCATTCTATATTTTCCTCACTTTTCTTTATATTACATTTTTCATTACTGAGTAAAATTATTAATATTTAATTCATCTTTCGTTTTAACACTTTTAATCTATCTAACTTGCATGTTCATCTCCAAACAAAACAAAAAATGTCTTGAAGATTAATTTTATATCAACTAATGTATTTCTTTCTCTTACATACTTAATATCAAGCTTCATCCAATCTTCAAACTCAATATCATTTCTCCCAGATACTTGCCAATAACAAGTAAGACCAGGTTTAACTTGAAATCTCTCCATCATCCAATCTTCGAACTGATTAACTTCCTTAGGTAAAGATGGTCTTGGTCCTACAAGACTCATTTCTCCTTTTAATACATTAACAAGCTGTGGAAGTTCATCTATACTTGTCTTTCTTATGAATCTTCCTACCCTTGTTACTCTAGGATCATGCTTCATCTTAAACATAGGGCCACTCATTTCATTTTGAGACTCTAAGTTTTTCTTAATTTCTTCAGCATTCATAACCATAGATCTAAACTTGTACATATTAAAATGTTTTTTATCTATACCTACTCTTTCCTGAATAAATATTATGTTGCCGCCATCCTCAATTTTTATCGCTATTGCTGTAGCCAAAAAAATTGGGCTTAATAAAACAAGTCCTACTAAAGATAAAAAAATATCCATAAATCGTTTTATAAGTAAATAAGAAAATTTAGTCTTTACTTGTTTTTCATTAAAGTAGAATTCTTCATTTCTAATCTTCAAATTATTCATTTACTAATCTCCCCTATATAGTTCTTATTTACCGTTTGCTAAAAAATGAAAATAATGATTTTTTTTCTTTTATATTTTGTCCTCTAAAGTCTATAAGTTCATCATTTAAAAGTTTTAATGCACTATCTTCAAATAACTTTTTATAACATTTATTTATTTTAGTTGCTTCTAAAACTCCATCACTTATTACTGTATTTCTACTTCCATTATTATGAGCATCTGAACCAATGAAATTATAAATTCCATTTTCTAAGAATATATGGGCAGTTCTTTTTGCTTGGCTACCATATTTACCGGTTATGCTTCCTGAATTCATTTGAAAAAGTACTCCTTCATCAATAAGCATATTTATGTCAGAGGGCTTTTCTTTTAAAAACTTATATCTTTCAGGATGGGCAAGGATTGGAACAATATTTTTCACTTGAAGTTCATAAATAATATCTAAATATTCTTTTTCAAATTCCATCATCGGAAATTCCAAAAGCATATATCTTGAATCATCGATAGTCCCAATAATCCCTTGATTATAATCATCTATCATCCTTTCTGAATAATAAACTTCTTGTCCATAATGAATATTTACATTAATTCCTTCCCCTCTTGCAACTTTATTAAACTCTCCCACAAGTTTCTTTACCTCTTTAAAAGGAAGTTCCCCATACTCCCTACAAAAATGAGGTGTTGCAATAATATCCTTTGTTCCATCTTTTTCAGCAGTTCTAAGCATTTCTAAAGTTACACTAATACTCTTAGAACCATCATCTATTCCAGGTAAAATATGCGAATGAATATCTATCATCTTAGATTATTCCTTCCTCTCTCTTTTTTCTTTACCTTCACTACCATAATAGTAATAATATTTTTTTCTTGTGTTCATAACACCATTAAGTACAACTCCTAAAATATTTGTACCTACTTTTTCTAAAAGCTCCTTAGCATGTTGTGCTGATTCTTTCTTAGTCTTTTCTGCTCTTACAACAAGTACTGTTCCATCAGCTTTTGTGGAAAGGATTTGAGCATCTGTTACTGCAGAAAGCGGTGCAGAATCTATAACTATAATGTCATATCTTTCTCGAAGTTCTTTTAATAGTCTTTCCATTGCTTTAGATCCTAACATTTCTGAAGGATTAGGAGGTAATTTACCTGATGTTAATACACTTAAAGTATTTGAATATGAATATATAGCTTCTTCTACCTTTTCTTTTCCTATTAGTACATCTGAAAGCCCTGATAAATTAGAAATCTTAAATTTCTTATGTAAAGAAGGTTTTCTTAAATCGCAGTCAATTATTATTGTTTTTTGTTCTGCTTGTGAAAAAGATAATGCTAAGTTTCCTGCTACTGTAGATTTACCCTCTCCTGGTTCT
>JAQXTC010000020.1 GCA_029219285.1 Clostridiaceae bacterium | reverse complement strand
CCATCATTATATTCTTTCTCATCACCATTATCTATTGAATAAGTTGCTTTGTCAGTATTCTTAGCACTTAATGTTAATTTTAAACTATCTTTATATTTACAACTATCTTTTGAACTACTTACTTCTGCTTCTTGATCTTTGTTATAAACAACTGCTATTGAACCGCCATTAACTCTTCCTTTAATACGTCCATTAGAAACAGTAAAAGTTCTACCGGAGATTTGATCTTTATATTCTCCATCAACCATATTAGTCTCAGAATTTATGTCTGTCTCTCCTCCCAAATTAGTAATTACCATACCTTTATCCCCACGTTCAACCATCATTACTGTATTTCCTTGAGTTCTTAAATATTCTGATTCTTTTACCATTCTATTGTGGAATTCATTAACCTTTTCGATATCTCCATCTTTCCATAAAGTACTACCTACTTCACCCATTCTTGAATTAGGTCTTGCAAAGAACATTGGAGTTGATTCATTTCTTGCCGCAATTATTGACCATGCCATTTTTATTTGATAATCAGACATATTTGTAGATTCTTTTCCATCACCAGCATAATTATCATGTGATTCTACCCATGTTACTATATCTTTAGGTTGTACACCTGCATCTATATCATATCCTTTTGCACACTCAACATTTACATTAGAACCAAAACCTACGGCTTTTCTTACATTATAACCATAAGTAGATGCTGTTACATTCATATATTTTGTATATCCTAACATATTAGTAGCTTTTTCTTTTTCTGCATCACTATCCTGTAATGTTTCTCCATAAAAATATAAACCTTTTCCTTCAAATGGTACTAAAACTCTCTTCCAGAAGTCACTTCTAATTCCTTCTGGATCTTCTGGTAATTCTATGTGCTTAGCCATATCAAATCTAAAGCCATCAGCTCCACAATCAACGCAATCTTGTAAGAAATTTCTTACTTTATCTTGATAATCATAATTTTCAGTATTTATGTCTGGAAGTCCTATACCTCTGTGAGTTACTTGCCACCTACTATACCAATCATTGATTCCAACATGTTCATGCCAAAAATATGGATTATCTCTTATACTTGGATCTACACTTTTATCAGCATAAAATGGGTCATCATTATTTCCACCCCTATTGGCTGTATGGTTAGCAACTACATCAACTATTATCTTAATTCCATATTTCTCAGCCTCTTGGCACATACTCTTAAATTGTTCTCTACTTCCTAATTGTGCATTTCCAATTTTTAAGTTAGTTGGTTGATATAATAACCACCAATGCCCTTCGTCCATTGCATTTTCCTTTGTTCCTTGTATTGGCGATGTTTGCACTGTAGTATATCCAGCCTTTGCGATTTCAGGCAGTTCCCTTTTTATTGTATCAAAAGACCAATTCCAAGCTTGAAGGATTGCACCTTCTTTACTTGTACTAGCTAAGTGGTAATCACTATCTGTAGTTTGAGCATTAACAATATTTTTCCATGAAAAATTGACAAAATTAATATTACTGAATATAAAAACTAATGCAATTAAAAATGAAACAAAAACACTACCTATTTTTTTCTTATTTCCCTTCATATATATCCCCCTCGCCTTCTAGAAAACGTTTACATTGATTGCATACATATTCATTTCTTATTATTTCATCTGTTAATCAAAATATCATTTGTTTTAATGTTCACCTCCATTTTTTTATTTTATAACTTAGTTTTAATACTTTTTTATATATTTGGCAATATGTGTATAGTATGAAAAGTGTTAAATTTTTTGTAAACATTTTCAAGTAATGTAAAAAGAATGTATCTAGAGATACATCCTTTTACTCTTCACCATCATTCAATATTTCTTTGAATCCAGCAAGTATATTGCTAGCCATTTGCTCATCAATTTGTTTATAATAATTTATATATCCAGATTTACTTAATTTTGTTGATATATCCTTGGCCATATCCATCCATAACTCTGGTATATAAACCCATACTATTTCTTCATATCTGCAACTTAATAAAAAATGTTCCATTCCAAAAAAACAATATTCTTGAATTTGATGAATGTTAATTAACTTTTTATAATCTTCAACTACCTTCATACTTAATTTATATTGATATATATCAGTAAAGAAATAATCAAATTCTTCACCCTTTGCTTTGAAAGCATCTCCATATATTATTTTAACTCTAGGATTCTTTTTGAAATTGCTATAGTATAAATCAATAACATCTCTACTTATCTCATATACAACTATTTTCTTTACATCTTTTTTCTTAAGTAATTCCTGTACAACATAACCAAGGCCAAGACCTAGTATTCCAACTTTTCCTTTAGCATTTTTAATAAATTCATAACATCCTTCTATTTCTTTAGGACCAATTCTCATCCAAACAGTTTCTTCACCTACTAGTTCAGGAATAACTGCTTTGATTTCACCTTCCTTTTCATAAAGATATCCATCAATTATCCCCTTTAATCCGTCACGTTTAATTATCTTATATTGTCCTACTTCGTTTATTTTTATTTTAGAATTATATTCTTCTATACCTTGTAAAATAAACTTCTCGTCATATGGCTGCATATCTTTATCCCCTTTATTACTATAAATTATCTATTTATTTTAAACTGTGTTATTTTTAAATAAAATTTCTCAAATATATTTTTATTTTTAGCAAACACTATCTATATATTATAACCAGTAGATGTAATTCTGAATAGTCTTATCTAAAAACTTCTTGAAATTAATGTCTATTATGATATACTGTACTCAAAACTAAACAAAATATTATAAGTAGGTGATTTTTTGAAAAATATTACAATAAGTGAAGAAGCTTAT
>JAQXTC010000019.1 GCA_029219285.1 Clostridiaceae bacterium | reverse complement strand
ATGTTCAGTACTAACTTCAATTGATGAACAATCAGCTGATATAGCTATGGGAGTTGATGAAGCATTAGAATCTAAGAATGGTGAAAAAGATGAAGTTGAAGCTATAGGAGCAGGAGACCAAGGTATGATGTTTGGTTTTGCTACTAATGAGACTCCAGAATACATGCCTTTACCAATAGCTATGGCTCATAGATTATCTAGAAGATTATCTGAAGTTAGAAAGAATGGAACATTAAGCTATTTAAGACCAGACGGTAAGACACAAGTTACTGTTGAATATGAAAATGACAAGCCAAAGAGAATTGATACAATAGTTATTTCAACTCAACATGATGAACATGTAACATTAGAACAAATAGAAAAAGACTTAATAGAATATGTAATTAAAGCTGTTATACCAGCAGAATTATTAGATGAAAATACTAGATATTTAATAAACCCAACAGGAAGATTTGTTGTTGGTGGCCCACAAGGTGATACAGGATTAACTGGAAGAAAGATTATAGTTGATACTTATGGTGGATATGGAAGACACGGTGGTGGTGCTTTCTCAGGAAAGGATCCAACTAAGGTTGATAGATCAGCAGCTTATGCAGCTAGATGGGTAGCTAAGAATTTAGTAGCAGCAGGTGTTGCAGATAAATTAGAAATTCAATTAGCTTATGCAATTGGTGTTGCTAAACCAGTATCAATAGAAATAGATACATTTGGAACTGGAAAGGTTAATGAAAATACTTTAGTAGATATAGTACAAAAGGTATTTGACTTAAGACCAGGAGCTATTATTAGAGATCTTGATTTAAGAAAACCAATATATAAGCAAACTGCTGCTTATGGACATTTTGGAAGAACAGATGTTAAGCTTCCTTGGGAACAACTTGATAAAGTAGAAGAAATCAAAAAATTATTATAATATAAAGACTAAGAAAAGGTAGTGTATATTTGCACTACCTTTTCTTTGTTCATGAAGAATTAAATGATTTTTTTACCTTTAATAAATACATTTTTTACATTGATATTTTCATCAAATAATAATAAATCAGCATCATACCCTTCCTTAATTAATCCTTTTGTATCACCTACCTTGCAATGTTTTGCAGGATTATATGTAGCCATTTTCACAACTTCATACAGAGGATAACTAGTATTATTAAATACATTATAAATAGCTTTATCAAGAGTTAATATAGAGCCTGCTAAAGCGCCATTTTTTAATCTTGCAGCACCATTTGAAACAATAACTTTCTGCCCCCCAAGTGAATATTCACCATCAGGCATACTACAAGCCTCCATAGCATCACTTATTAGCAATACATTATCAGTTCCTTTTTGCTTATATGCAATTCTAAGAGCTGCATAATTACTGTGTATGCCATCAGAAATGGTCTCAGTGGTTATATCGCTATCAAAAGTAGCACCAACAACTCCTGGCTCTCTATGAGTAAAAGGTGTCATTGTATTATAAAGATGAGTACAATGAGAAGCTCCATGTTTAATACCTTCCATGGCTTCAATGTAACTTGCTCTAGTATGACCAATTGAACATACAATTCCTTTTTTTGAAAGATAAGAGATAAGGTTTAGACACCCTTCAAGCTCAGGTGCTAATGTTATAGAAGTGACAATATCTTCAGCGCCTTCAGTGATTTTTTTATAATTTTCAATGGAAGGGTTGATTAAATATTTAGAGTTTTGAGCGCCTATAGCATGAGGATTTATAAAAGGTCCCTCAAGGTGAGCTCCAATAACTTGTGCGCCTTCAGTCCCCTTATTTTTGGCATGGATACATGCTTTAAGTGCTTTGTTTATACTATCTTTTGAAACTGTCATTGTTGTAGGTATAAAGGAAGTAGTACCATGTTTTACTATAGTTTTTGAAATAGTATTTAAAGAATCATAAGTACCATCCATAGTATCACATCCACCAGCACCATGAATATGAGCATCAATAAATCCTGGAGATAAGTAAAGTCCTCTTGCATCGAAAATTTCTGAATCATCATTTATATCTGGATTTATTTTTGTAATTTTTCCATCCCTGATTAACACAGAACCAGATTCAATTCTATCTAAAAAAATAATTTTACAGTTATTTATTAACATGAAGAAACCTCCATAATATCCCAAGTTTATTAATTGAGTTTATCTTTATAAGTTTTAATTTCTGTATACAATATGAACAGAAAATCTCCTATGATATAATTATAGTATATTAAGGCAAGAATAAAAATAAGTTAGATAAAGATATGGAGAGATAGTAATGGAAGTCTTAGAAGGCTTTATAGAAGGAATTGTTTTTAAAAGTGAAGAGTCAGGTTATGTAGTGGCAAAATTAAATTCTAATAATAAAACAAAAACTGTAGTAGGAATAGTTCCATTTTTAAGAGAAGGTCAACATGTAAAACTTACTGGTGAAATGAAAATACATAAACAATTTGGAGAGCAATTTAGCATACAAGGTTGTGAAGAAATACTTCCAACAACAATAGATGGGGTGGAAAAGTATTTAGCATCAGGAATAATAAAAGGCATAGGTCCTGTTACAGCAAAAAAAATAATTCAACATTTTGGAGAAAAAACTTTAGAAGTTTTAGATAATGATATTGAAAAACTTAAAACTATAGAAGGCATCGGTAAGAAGAAATTTGAAATAATAAAAGAATCATATATAGAACAACATGATTTACAAAATATAATAATACATTTTCAGGGATATGGAATAAGTCATGGACAATGTTTAAAGATTTATAAAAAATATGGACCAAATGCAAAAGATCTTATCGAAAAAGATCCATATCTTCTTTGTAGAGAAATAAAAGGAATAGGCTTTACTACAGCAGATAGAATTGCAGCATTGATAGGTGTGGATAAAACATCCCCATCTAGGATAAAGAGTGGAATTGAATTTATTATAGGTAGATTTTGTGCATCTGGAAATACATATATGCCAAAGATAAGATTAATTAATGAAACAAAGGAATTATTAAATGTTGAGGATGAACAAGTAGAAGAAAATATTTATAACTTAGTATTAGAGCAAAAGCTTATTATAGAAAAAATAGATGGAAAAGAAGCAGTATTTATTTCTCTTTATAATTATAGTGAGTTAGGTATTACAGAGAAAATAGCAAAACTATCAATGCAAAACTATCAAACTATAAATACAGATGTAGGTTTTGAAATAAAAAACTTTGAGAAAATGTACGGAATAAACTTTGCACCTTCTCAAATAGAAGCTATTGAAAGTGCATTTAGTAATGGTATTGAGATAATAACTGGAGGTCCAGGAACAGGGAAAACAACTATTATAAAATGTATTATAGATATATATGAAAATCAAGGAATGAAGGTATTACTTGCAGCACCAACAGGAAGAGCAGCAAAAAGAATGACTGAGTCTACAGGAAGGGAATCTAAAACTATACATAGACTTTTAGATATGACTGCTGGTGATGAAGATAATAATTTACCAGAAGAAGGTGGAGGAGAACCTCTTGATGGTGATGTTGTAATTATTGATGAAGCATCAATGATAGACATATTTTTAATGCATAATTTACTTAAGAATATAAGTCTTGGAACAAGACTTATATTAGTTGGTGATGTAGATCAGCTTCCATCAGTAGGACCAGGTAATGTACTAAAAGATCTTATAAATAGTACATTAATTAAAGTGATAAGACTTAAAGAGATATTTAGACAAGGAGCAGAAAGTCTTATAATAACTAATGCCCATAAAATAAATAATGGTGAAATGCCATTTTTAAATAGAAAGGATAATGATTTCTTTTTTATAAGAGATGAAAATATGGATAGCATTTTATCAGTAGTAATTGATCTTGTTAATAGAAGGCTTCCAGGATACAAAAAGAAATGGGATAAGAAAAGAGATATTCAAGTATTAACACCGATGAAAAAAGGCGTTCTTGGAATAATGAATTTAAATGAAAAACTACAAGCTATATTAAATCCTCCATCTAAAAATAAGAAAGAGAAGAAAAAAGGAAGCCTTATTTTAAGAGAAGGTGATAAGGTAATGCAGACTAAAAATAATTATTCAATAAAATGGACTGCAGATTATGGTGGAGAAGATAAAAATGAAGGTGAAGGAGTATTTAATGGAGATATTGGTTTTATAGACTCAATTACAGAAGATGGCAGGGTAATATCAGTTGTTTTTGATGATGGAAAAAAGGCATTATATGATTCGGAAAGCATGGAAGAATTAGATTTAGCATATGCCATAACTATTCATAAAAGCCAAGGAAGTGAATTTAAAGTAGTAGTAATACCAGCATTTATGGGATCACCATTTTTAATGAATAGAAATCTATTATATACAGGAATAACAAGAGCTAAAGAACTTGTAACATTAGTTGGGTATCCAAGGGCAATAAGCTATATGGTATCCAATACAAATAGTGCAGAAAGATATTCTTCATTGGAAGGAAGAATAAAATCTTTATTATCTAATGATGTTATTGAATCAGACAAGGAGAATTGAATTAAATGAACAATGAAGAAAGATTGTTTTTTAGAGAATTATTATTTGCCAAAAAAAGAATAAGAGAGTGGTATAAAAAGTCTACAAAGCATTTAACAATTTTAACATCTCCTTATAACTCAAATTTGATTTTTAAAGATATAATTTTAGAATGTGTAAAAAACAAGAAAAATGTGCTTTATTTGTGGAAAGAAGGAAAAATAAACAAGAATATTGTGGATAGTTTAAAACTTGTACGAAAAAACCTTTCAGTAGGTTGTTATGATGGAGATTATAATATTACGTTTGGAAGTTATGAAGAAATAGAAAGAATAAAAGGAAATTTTGAACTTGTGATATTTGATGATATAAGTAGTCATTCAAAACTTAGTGTTGGCGAGTTGAAAAATATATATGTTAAATGTAGCAAGCTAGGTAAAAAGGTAATACTGTATTCTTTAGATGATGTGATTATAGAAGGTGAGTGGTTTAATTTGGCACCACTTTCATTAGAAAAACCTTTTGTAGAACCAAGAATAATAAATACAAGAGTTAATTTATCAGATGATATACCATATAGTCTTTATGAATACTTAAAATGGTTTAGAGATGAAAAAAAGAAAGTGATATTATATGTCCCTGATGATAAAAAGTTAGAGAATGTATTTGATTATTTTATTAATAAAGTAAAAATGAAAAATGTAAAAATTATAAAAAGTACAAAAGAAGATGTAAATTTAAAAAGAAAGGTTTTAAATCTTAAAGATAAGGCAATATTTATAGTAACAAACTATATTGAGGGAGATTTAAAACAAATTAATGCTGATGAAGCTATTATTCTTTTTGCTGAAAATTCAAGATATACATATAGAAACTTTGTATATATATGTGGTGGACTTCAAGGAACTAGAGAGAGAATGCCAGAGATGATTATGGTGTCTAAAGATATATCAAATGATATGGATAAAGCAAAAAGCTTAACAAGAAGTTTTAATAAAATGATATGGGAGAAAAAATTAATAAGTTTATAAAATATATTTATAGAGGAATTTTAGAAATTATTTATCCTAGAAATAATAAATGTATAATATGTAAAGAAAACGAAGCAGAAGGATTATGTATAAAGTGTAAAAAAACTATAACATTTTGTGAAAAAGATGATTTATGTATAGGATATTACAAAGGTGCATTAAAAGAATTAATTTTAAGGTTTAAATATCATAAAGATTTTGAAGCTGGAGAAATATTAATTGAACTTATAGAACCTAAACTTAATAAGATTAGTCGAGAATATTATTTGACTTTTATACCTATTGGGAAGAAGTCTTTAGAATTACGAGGATATAATCAATGTGAATACATAGCAAAAGAATTAGGATTTCGAAATGGATTTAAAGTTATAGATACCTTAGAAAAGAGTAGAGAAACACAAGTTCAGAAAACATTACATAAATCAGAAAGACTTAAAAATATAAAGGGAGCCTTTAAAGTGAAGGATTCAGAAGTAATAAAAAATAAAAAGTTTATTGTTATTGATGATGTTCTAACTACAGGGGCAACGCTTAATGAAGCATATAGGGTTTTAAAAGAAAGTGGAGCCAAGGAAATAAAAATGTTGACTCTTAGCAAATCTCATATATAATATTAATGTAAAGCTAGGTCTGTGGTTGAAAGTCGATGCCAGTCGCAGGCAAAACGATCCACGTAACCTAGGCAAAGTTCTAGTGAGCATGGTGCGGTATAGAAGTAAGTCCTGCCAGAATACAAATTCTGAGAGTGTTAGTAGTGAGAGGTTAATTCCGGGTAGCAAAAGCTCCAGCAGGCGAGTGTGGGGTCAAAAACCAGGTCAGCTAGCTTTATATTATTTTGTGATAAAATGGAAAGCAATGTTTGAATTAAGGAACATTGCTTTTTTTAATATATAGACAATAACTATATTGAAAATATATACATTATAGGATATAATTAATATATGATTTCTTATCAAGAGAGGTGGAGGGACTGGCCCTGTGAAGCCCAGCAACCATAGAATTTAATTAATATAAATTCTAAAGGTGCTAATTCCTGTAGCTGTTTAGCTAAAAGATAAGAGAATAATAGGTGTTAATTTTATGCACTAGAGATTATTCTCTAGTGCATTTTTTTATATATGAATATGTTAATAATGTCAATGATACAAGGTGCTTTTGTAAAAGAAAGGTAAAAGGGAATTAGGTGAAAATCCTAAACAGCACCCACTACTGTAATTTGGACGAAAGTTTTATTTAGCCACTGTTTTATTAAATGGGAAGGTAAGAATGAGTAGGAAGAAGATAAGCCAGGAAACCTGCCTTGTATTTATAATAAATTAAATCCTTGGGAGTGAGGATTAAGGAGGAATTATTATGACCAAAACAACAATTGTGGGATATCCAAGGATAGGAATCCACAGAGAACTGAAGTTTGCAGTAGAAAAGTACTTTAGAAAGGAAATAAGTGAAGAGGAACTTCAAAATACTGCAAAAGAACTTAGAAAAAGCTATCTAACAACTCAAAAAAAAGGTGGGATAAATATTATTCCTAGTAATGACTTTTCTTTTTATGACAATGTACTTGATACAGCATTTCTTTTAAACATAATACCTAAGAGATATAAGGAATTAAAGATTTCTAAACTGGATACGTATTTTGCTATGGCTAGAGGTCATCAAGAAGAAGGGAAAGATGTAAAAGCACTTCCTATGAAAAAATGGTTTAATACAAATTATCATTACATTGTTCCAGAACTTGAAGAGGATACAAATCTTTCGCTTAATGATTATAAGCCATTTAAGTTATATAAAGAAGCAAAGGAAATGGGGATTGACACCAAATCAGTTATAATTGGACCTTTTACGATGCTTAAGCTTACAAACAATAAGGCCAATAAAAACTGGACTAATGAATTTATTCAGGTATATAAAAGGGTTTTAGAAAAATATGAGGAAAATAGGATAAGCTTTTTGCAAATTGATGAACCTATTTTAGTTACAGATTTAAATAGAGATGAGATAAATTTATTTATTAGCATATATACTGAGCTTTTAAAAGATAGACACAATTATAAGATTATTTTACAAACTTATTTTGGTGATGTAAGGGATATATATGAAGATATTATAAAACTTAACTTTGATGGTTATGGACTTGATTTTGTTGAAGGAATTAAAAACTTAGAATTAATTAAAACCTATGGATATCCTAAAGAGAAACTTTTATTTGCAGGAGTAGTTAATGGCAAAAATATTTGGAAAAATAATTATGAGAAAACTATTCAGACTTTTCGTGAACTTAAAGAATATGTTGCGGAAGAGAATTTAATTCTAAGTACCAGCTGTTCACTTCTTCATGTGCCATATACAGTGAAAAGTGAAATGGAGTTAAAGAGTGAATTTAAGGAGACCTTAGCCTTTGCAGAAGAAAAACTTTATGAATTATCAGAACTTAAGATTCTTGTGAATGATACAAAATATAAAGAAAATAAGTTATATAGATTAAACCAAAAGGTTTTAAATGATAAGTTAATTAATCCACTATGTTTTAATAAAGAAGTTAGAGATAAGGTTGATAATTTAAAAATTGAAGATTTTCATAGAAAAAAAAGTTTTGAAGATAGACGTAAAATTCAAAAAGAGGAATTGAAACTACCTATTTTACCAACTACAACTATAGGATCTTTTCCTCAAACAGCAGAAGTTAAAAATCTAAGAAAGGCATACAAAAATGGAGAAATAAATAAGGAACAATATGAAGGCTGTATTAAAGAAAAAATTAAAAGGGCAATAAAGTTCCAAGAAGAAATAGGTTTGGATGTACTTGTTCATGGAGAATATGAAAGAAATGATATGGTTGAGTACTTTGGTAAGCTTTTGGATGGATTTATTTTTACTTCAAATGGATGGGTTCAATCGTATGGAACAAGAGGCGTTAAGCCACCAATAATATTTGGAGATGTTAAAAGAAGTAGAGAACTTAGTATAAGCTGGATTTCTTATGCACAAAGTTTAACTAAAAAATATGTTAAAGGGATGCTTACTGGACCAATAACTATATTAAATTGGTCTTTTCCAAGAGAAGATTTGGATTTAAAACATATAAGCTATCAAATTGGACTTGCCATTGGCGAAGAAGTTTTAGAATTAGAAAAGGCAGGAATAAAAATAATACAAATTGATGAGGCAGCATTAAGAGAAAAACTTCCACTAAGAAAAGATGATTGGTCCAAAGGATATTTAGAATGGGCTATACCAGCCTTTAGATTAACTAATTCAAAGGTTAAGGCAGATACTTCAATTCATACACATATGTGTTACAGTGAGTTTGGAGATATTATAAATGCAATTGAGGATATGGATGCAGATGTTATCTCTATAGAAGCAGCACGTTCAGATTTTTCTTTATTAGATTCTTTGAGAGAAAGTAATTTTAAGTTAGAGATAGGACCTGGAATATATGATATTCATTCACCTAGGGTTCCTGCTGTTAAAGAATTAGAAGAATTAATAAACAGGATTTTATCAAAGATAGGAAAAGACAAGATATGGATTAATCCTGATTGTGGTTTAAAGACAAGGGGAGAAAAGGAAACTAAACAAAGTCTTATTAATATGGTTCAGGCTACTAAGTTAATAAGAAAAAAGTTATGAAGAAATTAGAATAATAATATAAATTAAAAGACGAAATTTTCAGTAAATTCGGAAAAAAGCATTGAGTTTGTCCTAAAATAAGAGTAAAATATAGTCAAACAAAACAAAAAGTAGTGAAATTAAATCATTACTTACTTAAGAGAGGGGCTGAAAACTATGAAAGTAACAGTTGTTGCAAAGAATATTCAATTAACACCAGCATTAAAGGAAAGTGTGGAAAAGAAGATTTCTAAACTAAACAAGTACTTTGAACCAGAGGTTGAGGCAAGAGCTACATTAAGTGTACAAAAAAATAGACAAATTATTGAAGTAACAATACCTTTTAATGGAGTAATATTAAGAGGCGAAGAAAGTACTGAAGATATGTATAAATCTATTGATTTGGTAGAAGCAAAACTTGAAAGACAAATTAGAAAGCAAAAAACTAAACTTTCTAGAAAAAATTCAGGGGGATCTCTAAGGTATCCATCATTTAATTCTTTTGAGTTTAAAGAAGGCGAAGAAGATGAAGATGATGCAAAAGTAGTAAAGAGAAAACAATTTAATGTAAAGCCAATGTCAGCAGATGAAGCAATACTTCAAATGGAATTACTAGGACATAATTTCTTTGTTTATGAAGATGCAAAGACAAGCAAGGTTAATGTAATGTATAAGAGAAAAGATGGTAATTATGGATTAATAGATCCAGAATACTAAGATAATTTATCATTCAGTGTTAAGAATTAAGGAAAACATTTTTTGAGTGTTATTTTCCATTAGATAAAAGTTTTATGAGGAAGCACTTAAGGTGCTTCCTTTTTATATAACTTTTAATTGTTAATTTATAATTAAATGCTGTATTTTCTTGATTAATAAAGAAGTAAAATGGTATAATTTATAAATGTAAAGTTATCATTTTATAATAATATGGTAAATTTTGATTTTGAAAGGATGAAATTATGGGATTTTTAGGTGGCTTATTTAAATCATATAGTGAAAAAGAAGTCAATAGAATAAAACCTATTGCAGATAAAGTAGAAGCATTAGATGAAGAAATGCAAAAATTATCCGATGATGAACTTAAAGCTAAGACAGAAGAATTTAAAGACAGATTAAAGAACGGTGAAACATTAGATGATATACTAGTAGAAGCTTTTGCGGTTGTAAGAGAGGCTTCAAGTAGAGTTTTAAATATGAAGCATTATAGAGAACAAATCATTGGTGGTACAGTATTACACCAAGGAAGAATAGCTGAAATGAAGACTGGTGAAGGTAAAACATTAGTTGCAACACTTCCAGCATATCTTAATGCACTATCAGGAAAAGGAGTTCATATAATCACAGTAAATGATTACCTTGCTACAAGAGATATGGAGTGGATGGGTAAAGTATATGAATTCTTAGGATTAACAACAGGAGTTATAGTTCATGGTCTTACAAATGATCAAAGAAGAGCTGCATACAATGCAGATATAACTTATGGAACAAACAATGAATTTGGTTTTGATTATTTAAGAGATAACATGGTTATTTACAAAGAAGATAGAGTTCAAAGAGAACTTAACTTCTGTATAGTGGATGAAGTAGATTCGATTCTTATTGATGAAGCTAGAACTCCACTTATAATTTCAGGAGCAGGAGAAAAGTCTACTGAATTCTATAAAGTAGCAGATTACTTTGTAAAGACATTAAAAGAGGAAGAAGATTATACAATAGATGAAGAAGCAAAAGCAGTAATGCTTACTGATGCTGGTATAGAAAAAGCTGAAAAAGCATTTAAAGTTGAAAACTATGCTGATGCAGAAAATGCAGAACTTCAACACTATGTTGCACAAGCTTTAAAAGCTAATTACTCAATGAGAAAAGATAAAGACTACATGGTTAAGAATGGCGAAGTAGTAATAGTTGATGAATTTACAGGAAGACTTATGGAAGGTAGAAGATATTCAGATGGTCTTCACCAAGCAATAGAAGCTAAAGAGGGAGTAAAGATTGAAAGAGAATCTAAGACTTTAGCAACTATTACATTCCAAAACTTCTTTAGAATGTATAAGAAATTATCAGGTATGACTGGTACAGCATTAACAGAAGAAAATGAATTTAGAGAAATTTATGGACTTGATGTTATAGTAGTTCCAACTCATAGACCTGTACAAAGAGTAGACAATCCAGATATTATCTACTTAAATGAAAGAGGCAAGTTCAATGCTATAGCTGATGAAATAATTCATTGCCATAAAAAGAACCAACCAGTTCTTGTTGGTACAGTAAGTATTGAAAAATCTGAAGAGTTATCTAAGATTCTTAAAAAGAGAGGTATTAAGCATCAAGTATTAAATGCTAAGTACCATGAACAAGAAGCAGAAATTATTAGTCATGCTGGAGAACTAGGAATGGTTACAATAGCTACTAACATGGCTGGTAGAGGTACAGATATTAAGCTTGGTGAAGGTGCTAGAGAAGCTGGTGGTCTTAGAATAATTGGTACTGAAAGACATGAATCAAGAAGAATAGATAATCAACTTAGAGGACGTTCTGGTAGACAAGGAGATCCAGGTTCATCTACATTCTACATTTCATTAGAAGATGAACTTATGAGAAGATTTGGTTCTGATAGAATAGCAGGTCTTGTTGAAAAGTTTGGACTTGAAGAAGATGATGCAATAGAAAATAAAATTATAACTAAACAAATAGAAAATGCTCAAAAGAAAGTTGAAGGTAATAACTTCAATGTCAGAAAGACATTACTTGGATATGATGATGTTATGAATATGCAAAGAGAAGTTATCTATAAACAAAGATCAGAAGTGCTTGAAGGTGAAGATGTAAAAGATCAAATTCTTTCAATGACAGAGGAAACAATTAAGAATGCAGTTTCGGCTCATTTAGATAATATTGAAGAAGAAGAATTTGAAGCTCAAATGAAGAAGCTTATAGACTACTTAGATGAAATTTGTGTTCCAGCTAATAGAGTTACATTATCAGAGCTTTTAGATTTATCAAATGAAGAAATTGCAGATAAATATATTAGCATTGCCAAGGAAATTTACGAAGGTAAAGAATTAGAATTTGGTTCTGAAAGAATGAGAGAAATTGAAAGAGTCGTTCTTTTAAGAAACGTTGATTCTAAATGGATGGATCACATTGATAATATGGATCACTTAAAGCAAGGTATTGGTCTTAGAGCATTTAAACAACAAGATCCAGTTCAAGCTTATCAAATGGAAGGTAGTGAAATGTTCGAAGAAATGATTGCAAACATCAAACATGACACTGTTAAGTATATGTTCCATGTTCAACTTGAAAGAGCTCCAAGAAGAGAACAAGTAGTTAAAGAAACTCAAGCTTCTCATCAATCTTTAAGTGGTGGAGATAAGCCAACAAAGAGACAACCAATAAGAAAAAAGGTTGAAGTAGGTAGAAATGATCCATGTCCATGTGGTAGCGGTAAAAAGTATAAAAACTGCTGTGGTAGAGAAACATTATAATTAGAATATAAATTAAGCTAAGAATAACCAGCTCCTTTAAAAATATTATTATTTTTGGAGGAGCTTATTCTTATTAAGTATTTTTAATTGAAAGGTTGTGAAATATATGATTTTAGAGCTAGAAAAGGCTTTGGCTAAACTACCAAGTATAAAGGAAAATATAAAGGAAATGGGGGCTTCACTTTGACAAGGGAGCTTTAGAAAAACAAATCCAAGAACTTGATTTAAAAATGCAGGAAAGTGGATTTTGGGATGATATAAAAAAAGCAGAAGAAGTAACAAAAGAAAGTAAAAGACTTAAAGATAAATTAGAACAACATACAAGTTTAGAAACTAGGGTTGATGATGTAGAAGTTTTAAAAGAACTTATGGAAGAAGATGATGAGGATACAGCAAAAGAAATAATTTCTGAAGTTAACGCCTTAGAAAAAGAAATATCAGAATATAAATTGCAGCTTTTACTATCAGGTGAGTATGATAGTAATAATGCAATACTTACTCTTCATACAGGAGTTGGTGGTTCAGATGCTAATGACTGGACAGAAATGCTTCTTAGAATGTATACAAGATGGTGTGAAAAGAAGGGCTATTCAGTAGAGACAATAGATATGCTTCCAGGGGATGAAGCAGGAATAAAAAGTGCTACTTTATTGATTAAAGGTGAAAATGCCTATGGATATTTAAAAGCAGAAAAAGGAATTCATAGATTAGTAAGAATATCACCATTTAATGCTAATGGTAAAAGACAAACTTCTTTTGCATCTTTAGAAGTTTTGCCAGAGCTTACAAAGGATCAGGATATTGATATAAGAGCAGAAGACATAAAGGTTGATACTTATAGAGCAAGTGGAGCAGGTGGACAGCACATAAATAAGACTGATTCGGCTATAAGAATTACTCATTTACCAACAGGTATAGTTGTACAATGCCAAAATGAAAGAAGTCAGTTTTCTAATAGAGAAACTGCAATGGCAATGTTAAAGTCAAAACTTATAGAATTAAAGGAAAGAGCGCATAAGGAAAAAATAGAAGATTTAACAGGGGAACTTAAAGATATGGGATGGGGAAGTCAGATAAGGTCGTATGTTTTCCATCCATATACTATGGTTAAAGATCACAGAACCAATATTGAAACATCCAATGTAAATGCAGTGATGGATGGCGATTTAGATATATTTATTAATGGTTATTTAGCTAGTGGAATAAAAGAATAGAATTTATTTATTGGGGGGAGTAATAAATGCAATATTTATTAACGGTTTTTCTTATATTCCTTATTCTTTTCTTAGTATCATTTGTTACTAATCTTTTTGAGATAGATAAAAAGCTAGATGATAAGATGAAGTCTAAATATGCAGAATGTATCAATGAAATTATATTAGTAAGTCAAACTAGTGATAGTAAAAGTGATGAAGAAAATGAAGAAACAGAAATAAGTGAGGAAGATGATATAAACGAAGAACTAATATTGGATTCTGAAGATGACATAGAAGAAACGCAAAATGATTTTGAAGACGAGATAGAAGATGAAGAACAAGTTGAAGAGGAAGAAAAAGTTTTAACTGAGGAACAGCAAATAGATATTGAAGAGATTAAGGAAAAGAAAAAGAAAAAATTTGAAAATGAAATAATATCAATTTCATTAAGTAAAGCTTTTGATGACATGGCTCGCAGTTCAGGTTTATTACTATTAGCTATGGGGATTATGTCCTTAGTATTACAAGGCATAAGTATACTTCTAAATGACTTTGATTATACAGTACAAAAATCATATGTACTTTTATTAACAACATTCTTCTTGATTATGTTTGAGAGGATTGTAATAAATCCTATTGTTATATCTTTAAGTAGTGATATATTAGCTCATTCTTATTTAAAACAAGGAATTGAAGATGATAAAGATAAAATGAAAGAGGCAGTAGAGAAAGATAGAATTAAGATTGATATAGTTAATTTTATTGTTATATTAATAGTTTCTTTTGCAGTATATTTTTTAATGGCTATAGCAATTAATTTAGGAAATAACATAATCATAGCAGGAGTATTATCTGTATTAAGTTCTATATTGTATAAATTTATGTTTAAAGTTCAATATGAATAACAAAAGCTGATAACAAAAAATGTTATCAGCCTTTATTATTTTCTTTTTTCAGCGTTAACTTTATCCTTCTTATAAGATGCGAAAAACATTAATCCAGCACCAATAATAAATATAATTAGCCTAAAAGGTAAACTTATTGTAGCTGCTTCAATAAAGGAAAACATATTAAGAATACAAGATATTAAAGCAAGAACCATTCCAATAGAAAATAAGGTGTTAGATGAAGATAAATTTACTTTTTTAAACTTCAATTTAGTAATCCTCCTTGTTTAAAGTTATGTTAATAATACAATTTTAACACATTTATTTACATTTCGACCATGTAAATGAAATAATTTATAGTTTTAATGGAAAAAATACTAATTAATGATTATAATATAAAAGAATATAGATAGTATTATGTTATAAAAGTCACATAAGGAAGGGAGAAATTATGCAACAAGAAGAAAAAAAAGTAGATGAAACTATGATGATTGATGTTACAGAAATGGTACCTTTAAAAAAAGCATTACCACTTAGTTTTCAACATTTATTTGCCATGTTTGGTTCATCAGTTTTAGTTCCTATAATTTTCAAAATTGATCCAGCAACAGTTTTATTCTTCAATGGTATTGGAACATTATTATATGCTTTAATTACGAAAGGAAAAATACCAGCTTATTTAGGTTCAAGCTTTGCCTACCTTTCACCAGTATTATTGCTTTTAAGTCAAGGATATGATTTTGCAACTGTACAGGGTGGATTTGTTGTAACAGGTTTAGTCTTTATGGCAATCGCAATTATAGTTAAGTTTACAGGTATAGGATGGATTAATAAATTGTTTCCGCCAGCATCAATGGGTGCAATTGTAACAATCATAGGTTTAGAACTTGCAGGATCAGCAGCTGATATGGCAGGTTTCCCAGTAGGAGGAAGTAATACAGTAGAATTTAATGGTAAATGGGTATTTGTATCTATGATAACATTAGCTATTGTAATACTTGGAAATGTACTATTTAAAGGGTTTTTAAAGATTATTCCAATACTAATTGGGGTAATAGTAGGATACATAGCAGCTTATGCAGTAGGATTAGTTGATTTTACTCAAGTTACAGAAGCAAGTTTTTTTGTAATGCCAGATTTTAAATTGGCAAGTTTCGATGGAAAAGCAATATTAACAATTTTGCCAGCTACATTTGTTGTAGTTGCAGAACATATAGGTCATTTAAAGGTTACTAGTAGTATAGTTGGTAAAGATTTAACTAAAGATCCAGGACTTCATAGATCTCTTTTTGGTGATGGATTTTCAACAACATTATCAGGATTGTTTGGTTCAGTTCCAACAACTACTTATGGAGAAAATATTGGGGTTATGGCTTTAACTAAAGTTTATAGTGTATATGTTATTTGTGGAGCAGGAATTATATCAATTATTTTAGGATTCTCAGGTAAAATGTCTGCACTTATAAGTACAATTCCAACTCCAGTTATAGGAGGAATTAGTTTATTATTATTTGGTACAATAGCAGTATCAGGTCTTAGAACATTTATTGAAGAAAATGTAGATTTCTCTAAATCTAGAAACCTAATTCTAGCATCTATGACTTTCATAATAGGTCTTAGTGGAATAAAGTTACCAATAGGTTCAGTTGAGATAAAAGGAATGGGACTTGCAACATTAGTTGCCATGGTAATAAGTATCTTATTTATGATATTTGATGCTTTGGGAATAATGAATGAAGATTAAAAAATTAAGGGGGTGTAAAAAAAACTCCCCTTAAAGAAAAATCGCTGTAAGCATTAAGCTTACAGTGATTTTTTGGTAAAATTAATTTATGCCCAAAACAAATTTTACTAATAATAATTTTATAACAAAGCAGTTAAAATTACCACTAGAAATTGAAAAAATAATTGATATTTCTGATCCAGTATATACTTTTTGTGATGTAATGGACCACATTGACCTAAAATCATATTTTGCAGAGGAAGGCTGCAAAACAGGTCGTCCAAGGTGTGATTCAGAGAAATTACTAAAAGTTATACTATTCGCATTTATGCAGAACGGAATAAGTTCTTTAAGAGAATTGGAGGGACTTTGCAAAACCGACATTAGATTTATGTATTTACTTGATGGCATTAAAGCACCATCTCATGCTACTTTCGGAAATTTTATTCGTAATGAGCTATCTGTTTCAATTGAGCAGATTTTTAATGATATAAATAGATATATCTTTGAAGTAGATAAAGTAGATTTAGAACATACCTATATTGATGGTACAAAAATCGAAGCGAATGCTAATAGATATACTTGGGTATGGAAGCGTTCTTGCATTAAAAATAGAGATAAGGTTTTTGATAAGATTTCTATTTTAATAGATGAAATGAAT
>JAQXTC010000018.1 GCA_029219285.1 Clostridiaceae bacterium | reverse complement strand
ATTCTTCTTCTGAAAGCACTTTAACACCTAAATTTATAGCTTTAGTAAGCTTAGAACCTGCCTCTTCACCTGCTAATACATAATCCGTCTTCTTACTTACACTTCCAGATACTTTTGCTCCTAAGGATTCAAATTTTTCTTTAATACTACTTCTAGAATAATTCTTTAATGTACCTGTTACAACTACAGTTTTACCTTGAAATACACTTTCTTCTATTTCAAGTTCTTCGAATCTAGGTTTTACTCCTACTTCTAAAAGTTCATCAATAGTCTTTAAAACTTTTTCTTCTTTAAAGAATTCTATAATACATTGAGCAACTATATCACCTACATCCGGAACAGAAACTAGTTCTTCAAAAGAAGCATTCTTTATAGCTTCAAGAGATTTAAACTTGTTTACTACATCCTTAGCTGTCTTCACCCCTACATTTGGTATTCCCAAAGCATAGATAAATGCATATAGTTCACAATCCTTACTCTTTTCAACAGCATCTAAAAGATTTTGTGCTTTCTTTTCTCCAAACTTCTCTAATCCTAATAAATCTTCTTTATTAAGCTTATATAAATCTGAAATTGATTTAATATTTAGTTTTTCAAAAAGTTGTTCTGCTGTTTTTTCTGAAAAACCTGCAATATTCATTGCTTCTCTAGATGCATAATGTACTATACTCTTAACAAGCTGTGGTTTACAAGATAAAGTATTATCGCAAAAATAATGTGCTCCATCTAAAACAACATGACTACCACAACTAGGACATACTGTTGGAGGTTTTATTTCTTCAGTTCCTTCAAGACTTTCAGGTACTACTCCCATAATTTCTGGAATAACATCGTTAGATCTTCTTACAAAGACTTCTGCCCCAATTCTAACTCCTTTTCTAGCTATATCATCCATATTATTAAGAGTTGCTCTCTTAACAGTTACACCTGCTAATTCTACAGGTTCTAATAATGCTGTAGGCGCTACTCTACCACTTCTACCCACATTCCATTCAACATCTAAAAGTTTTGTAGTAGCTTCTTGAGCTTCAAATTTATAAGCTATAGCCCACTTAGGATACTTTACAGTGTAACCTAAAAGTTCTCTTGTTCTCATATCATCAATAGCTATAACTAATCCATCAATATCATAATTTAAATCAAATCTAATATTTCTTATATGATCTATTTGTTTTTCAATATCCTCTATTGAATAACATACTTCTAGATAATCGTCTACCGGAAATCCCTTTTCTTTTATAAAATCCATCATTTCAAGATAAGTCTTAAATTGACTTCCTTCTTTATATCCTACATCATAGAAAAATGCAGAAAGATTTCTTCTTGCTGTTTCCTTAACATTTAAATTTCTCAATGCTCCAGCAGCACCATTTCTAAGGTTTTTTAAAGGCACATCTGCAGTTTCATTATATTTTTCAAATGCTTCTGTAGTCATTACTGCTTCGCCATGCACTTCAAATACATCTTTAGAATCTATTTTTAGAGGAATTGATTTTATTGTTTTTACCTGAGCTGTAACATCTTCTCCTATAGCACCAGTACCTCTTGTTGCAGCTATTTGTAATATTCCTTGTTCATCAAAGGTTAAATTAATTGTTAATCCATCAAATTTTTTAGTAAGGATATATTTTAAATCCGGTAAATTCTCTCCTTTAGCTCTCATTTCATTTACAAACTTAACATTTCTATTATGCCAATCTCTAAGTTCATCAACAGTCTGAGCTTTATCCATACTCCAAAGTCTTGCTTTATGAGTATATTTTTTAAAACCTTCTAATACAACATCTCCAACTCTTAATGTTGGAGAATAAGGTAAAATATAATTTTCTTCTTTTTCTAATCTTTTTAATTCATCATACTTTTTATCGTATTCTTTATCTGTAACTGTTGGATTATCTAGGGCATAGTATTCATAAGAATATCTATTTAATTCTTCTACTAAGGCTTCAATCCTCTGTCTATTATCCATAAATAATTTTTCCTCCCTAAAAGCCACTATAGCGCTTCAAGCTTAGCTAAAGATAGTAATAATATCTTTACTCCTTGCTTATCAAAGGCAATAGTTAGCTTTTTATCATTACCACTTGGCGTAATAGAAACTATTGTTCCTGTACCAAATTTTTCGTGTTTAACTTTTCTTCCTAAAGTTAATTCTTCACTAGTTAATGTTTTTCCTCCTAAAGCTGATGCATTTCCTCTTACTCCAGGAACACTTGTAATACCTGATGGAGAAGTAACTCTATTTTGAGAGTACATGCTACTTCTTATTCCATGAGGGTTTCTGTTATACCCTCCTGTTCTGTCAGTTTCTGAATATCTAGTATTGTTAGCTGCAACTCTCTCATTCAAATATTCCTTAAGGTCAGACTTAATTTCTCCTATAAAATCAGATTGAGAATAACTAACAGTTCTACCAAAGACCCTTCTTATTTCTGCAGAGGTCATATAAAGACTTTCCTTTGCTCTTGTTATGGCAACATAGCAAAGCCTTCTTGCCTCTTCCATTTGATCTTCTTTATCCATATCTGTAACACTTGGGAATAAACCATTTTCCATACCAACCATAAATACAACTGGGAACTCTAATCCCTTTGCACTATGAATAGTCATCAGCACTACTGATCCTTCCCCATCTTCTTCATCTTCAAGTTTGTCTGTATCTTGAACAAGTGATACTTTTTCAAGATAAGCTTCTAATGTTTTATCTTCACTTGTCTTTTCAAAATCAACAGCATCAGAAACAAGTTCCTTTAAGTTTTCTATTCTACTCTTATCTTCTATATCATTAGACTTTTCAAGAGCTTCCAAGTAACCTGTATCTTTTAATATGCTCTCAATAAGTAGTGAAACTGAAACTGTTTCCTTTAATGTAACAAATTCATCCATAAGAGTTGTAAACTTTTCTATACATGTTGCATTTCTAGCTGTAAGAGAAGGTATACTTCTAGCTTCACTTAATGCATCCCATAAATCAAGATCAAAATTATCCGCAAAATCTTGAACTTTTTGCACCGTAGCATCACCTATACTTCTCTTAGGAACATTAATAATTCTCTTTAAACTTATATCATCTTTTGGATTCACTAAAATCTTAAGATACGAAATTAAATCTTTAATTTCTTTTCTATCATAGAATCTTGTTCCACCAACAATTTTATAAGCAATTCCTTTTCTTCTAAAGGCTTCTTCAAATATACGTGATTGTGCATTTGTTCTGTAAAGAACAGCAAAGTCTTCATATTTCCTGTTATCTTTAAATTTGATATCTGCTATAGTCTTGGCAACAAACTCTCCTTCTGTTCTATCATCGAAAGCTCTATAAACCTTTATTTTACTTCCTGCTTCTTGTTGAGTCCTTAATGCCTTATCCTTTCTATGAGCATTATGTGCAATAACAACATTTGCTGCATTTAATATATTTCCTTTTGATCTATAATTTTGTTCAAGCTTAATTACTTTAGCTCCAGGATAGTCCTTTTCAAAATCCAATATATTATTTATATCTGCACCTCTCCATGCATAAATACAGTTATGCACAACCACATTATCCGCAATATAATTTCTTACTTCACCTATGTTTAAATCATATACAAAACCATCATATTCGATTACCTTAACTGATTTAACCTCATCACAAATAACTGTACCATCACAAACTGTAACTATATCCATTCCTTCTTTTATGCTTCCAAGAGGCATAAATAAGAAGTTCTCTTCTTTAGTTAATTTTGCTCTTTTAGTAACTTCAAAATCATCCAAAGTTCTTATTAAACTTTTTGCAAATTCTTCAGCTTCATCATAATTTGCTCTTTCAGTTTCTACCCTAAAAGTATTTCTTTGTCCGTCTCTTACATTAAATCCATCTTTAATTAATTTTTCTTTAAACTCTTCTCCTGATGAATTAACACCAATTCTATGAGAATATACTCCTTGGGAATTTTTCTTTCCACCAAAAAAAGATACATTAACTCTTTTACGAGCTGTATTGCCTCTAATTACTGCTGTACTCATATGGTGTGGATACTCTTTATATAAAAATTCATCATTCATTAATTTTTCAGCATTATTTAATGTATCAATAGTATTAAATAATCTGTTTATATCATCTTGATTAACACATAAGCTTCTTCCTCTTGCATTAAATACCCATTTAGGTATTCCATAAGTAACAGAATAATATTCTTCATAAAATGTAGCTTCACTCTTTGAATTACATACCTTGATTATCCAAATCTTATCTGCTTGTTCTCCATTTAATCTTACAGCAAGACCGCTAACCTTTTCGCCATCTCTGCTTCTTACAGAAGATGTTTGACCTATTCTATATCCAAATTCTTTTTTATACATTAGGTAAACATAATATAATTCTTCTTTCACCTTAACTTTACTAAAAGCTATATGTGAAGGTGTTCCATTAATAACCTTTCCACTTTTGGTTTCAATTTTAATTAAATTACCTCTATATTCTTTTTTAGATATACTATCTACTGCTTTATATTTAATTTCGCCATTACCAATTGCAACTTGGACCTTATCTCCTACCTTAATATCTTCAATTTTAGCTTTTTCATTTTCTTTATTAATTAAAGTTCCTTCAGCAAGGCATTGATCATCGTCACCAACAACACAGATATTTTTATATTTCTCCGCAAGTAACTTAACCAACTTATACTGTGCTCCATTTGTATCTTGATACTCGTCTACCATAATGTATTGAAACTTTCTTTGATAGAATTCTAATACATCTGGATTCTTTTCAAATAATTCAACTGTTTTAAAAATTAAATCATCAAAATCTAAAGCATTGTTCTCTTTTAATCGCTTTTGATACATAACATACACATCAGCAATTTTATTTTCTCTATAATTACTTTCATGTTCTCTTTTAAAACTTGCTGCGCTCTGCATTTTGTCCTTTGCAGAACCTATTTTTCCTATAATCTCTTTTGAAGTTATATCCTTATCATTTATATTAAGAGCCTTCATACATTCTGTTATAAGTGTCTTTTGATCTGACGTATCATAAATTGTAAAGTTACTCTTATATCCTAAATGTTCAATCTCTCTTCTTAATATCCTTACACAAGTCGAGTGGAATGTTGATATCCACATTGATTCTGCTGTTTCACCTACTAAAGCTTTAACTCTATCCTTCATTTCCTTTGCTGCTTTATTTGTAAATGTTATAGCTAAAATCTTGTAAGGAGGTATATTTAAATCCTCTATCATATGAGCCATTCTATATGTTAAAACCCTTGTTTTTCCTGAACCAGCACCTGCTAGAATAAGTACCTGTCCATCTACAGTAACGGCCCCTTCGTATTGTTCTTTATTTAATAATGTTTTTAAATCCATCATAAAACCTCCTCTCAAAATACTCAAACAATATTAGATATTATAGCATAAGTATTAACACAATTAATACAATTCTCTTATCATTAAATTAATCCAAATATAATAGGTATAAATACTGAAGGCAAAAGATTTGCTATTTTAATATTTGTCACTTTTAATAAATTTAAACCTAAACCAATAATAAGCAAGCTACCAACTACAGACATAGAAGTTATAACCTCTGTACTCAATATTCCAGGTAAGAAACCAGCGCATAAAGTTATTGTTCCCTGATATAAAAATACTGTAACTATTGAAAAAGCTACCCCTATCCCAAGAGTAGAGGTGAAAATTATTGATGTAATCCCATCTAACATTGATTTAGCATAAAGAGTATCATATTTTCCTTGAAGCCCACTTTCTAATGAACCAACTAAAGCCATTGCACCAACACAAAAAAGAAGGCTTGAAGTTACGAAACCTTGGGATATAGATATATTTCCATTATCTTTTTTAAATTTATTTTCAATATGTTGTCCGAATTTATTTAATCCTTTATCTATATCTATTAATTCACCAATTAACCCTCCAACTGCAACAGAAACTATCATTTCTATTGTATTTTTACATTGTAAAGCTCCGGATACACCTATATAGATTGTACACAAAGCTAATCCATTCATAATTGTATTTATAATTTTTTCAGGAAGTTTCCCCTTAATTAAAAGTCCAACTATACATCCAATTATAATTGTTAAACAATTAACTATTGTTGCTTGCATACTTTCCTCTCCTTATTTCTTTAAATAACATGTTAATTTTAACATATTATTTATCAGTATTTTAAACTATAATATTATTAATAATTTTAGTTTTTAGGAGATATAGAAAAATGAAGAAAACGGTACTAAATATTCTATTATTTTTAACACTCATTTTTTCATTAACCGGGTGTACAAGTAGTGTTGAATATGATAGTGTTAAAAATTATGCAGACAATATTACTTCTGAAGTTTTAACTTCTATAAATAACCTTGATTACGATAGTTTTTCATCATATTTAAGCGATGAAATGAAAGCTTCCTATGATTTAGGAACTTTTCAAAAAGAAACAATTCAAATAGGTAATGACTTTGGTTCTTTTAAATCATTAAGCTTCTATGGTGGACAAGAAAAATCAGGATATGTAAATTTAATTTATGATGTTGTTTATTCTAATTGTGATGATGTAAGAATTTCTATATCATTCAAAAAGGATGATTCAGAACACAAAGTTTATCAATTATACTTTGCTTCATTAGATTAATACACTTATATTAACTGCTTAATTTTTAAATTAACCTTATGGAGGAAACTTGATGGAAAGAACTCATATATACTTAATATTTTCTAAGACCGGAACATGGCTTTCCAAAAGTATAAGCTTTACTACTAATTCTTCATATACTCATGTAGCTCTAAGTTTAGATGATAAATTCAATAAGCTACATACATTTGGAAGAATTCAACCTAATAAACCTTTTACTGGCGGATTTGTAGTAGAAGATTTATTTAATGGTGTCTATACAAGACCTGGATGCAAATGTTTAATATACAAAATTCCTATAGAAGAAACTCAACTTAAATTATTAAAATATCATCTAATGTTTTATACACAAAGTACTTCAAAATACAAATATAACTTCTTAGGTTTATTTGCTGTACTAATGGGTAAGTCATGGAAAAGAGCTGATTATTACTTCTGTTCTCAATTCATTTGCGAATTATTTCATAAGTGTGGAATATGGACAAGTCCTAAGGCACCTGAACTAACAAGGCCAACAGATTTATTACACATTTCTGAAAAAGAAATTATTTTTGAAGGTTTATTACAAAATTATACTACTGATTTATCTATATAATCACTCAAATCACTAAGTAAATTTGATAAATACCCATTAATTACTTTATTTTTCATCCATATTAGATTAAAATTAAAGGTAAATGTAAATAAATAAATTATGATACAACTTAGGAGAGGATGAATAAAATGTCAACTGAAATTAACTCATCTAATTTTATTAGAAACATAGTTATAAATGACTTAGAGAATAAAAACGTTAATGAAATAATTACACGTTTTCCACCAGAACCAAATGGTTATTTACATATTGGGCATGCAAAATCAATTTGCTTAAATTTTTCAATAGCAGATGAATTTAAAGGAAAAACAAATTTAAGATTTGATGATACAAATCCATCAAAAGAAGATACTGAATACGTAGAATCAATAAAAGAAGATGTTCAATGGTTAGGATTCCATTGGGATAACCTATTCTTCGCATCAAATTATTTTGATACTATGTATGAAAAAGCTGTTCTTCTTATAAAAAAGGGGAAGGCATATGTATGTGACTTAACACCTGAAGAAATGAAGGAATATAGAGGAAATCTTACTGAGCCTGGTAAGAATAGCCCATATAGAACTAGAACTGTTGAAGAAAATCTTGATCTTTTTGAAAGAATGAAAAATGGTGAATTCAAAGATGGCGAAAAAGTTCTAAGAGCAAAAATTGATATGTCCTCTCCAAACATGAACATGAGAGATCCAATAATATATAGAATTGCACATGCTAATCACCATAACACTGGAGATAAATGGTGCATATATCCAATGTATGACTTTGCTCACCCAATTGAAGATGCTATAGAAGGTGTAACTCATTCTATATGTACTCTTGAATTTGCTGATCATAGACCATTATATAATTGGGTTGTTGAAGAATGTGAATTTGAAAATCACCCACATCAATATGAATTTGCAAGATTAAACATTACTAATACTGTAATGAGTAAAAGAAAGTTAAAGCTTCTTGTTGATGAAGGAATTGTTGATGGATGGGATGATCCAAGAATGCCTACTATAGCAGGTCTTAGAAGAAAAGGATATACTCCTGAGTCTATAAGAAACTTCTGCAAGGCTATTGGTGTTGCAAAAGCTGATTCTGTTGTAGACGAACAAATGCTTGAATACTTCATAAGAGAAGACTTAAATGCTAAGGCTGAAAGAGCTATGGCTATTTTAGATCCTTTAAAGGTTGTTATTACTAACTATCCTGAAGGTCAATCTGAAATGTTAGAAATAGAAAACAATCCTCAAGATGAATCTGCTGGTTCTAGACAAGTAGAATTCTCAAGAGAAATATATGTTGAAAGAGAAGACTTCATGGAAGTACCAGTTAAAAAGTACTTTAGATTATTCCCTGGTAACGAAGTTAGACTTAAAGGCGCTTACTTCATAAAATGTAACGAAGTTATTAAAGATGAAGAGGGTAATGTAGTTGAACTTCACTGTACTTATGACCCTGAAACTAAGAGTGGTTCTGGATTCACAGGACGAAAAGTAAAAGGAACTATTCATTGGGTTAACGTAAAAACTGCTGTTCCTGCAACGTTTAGATTATACGAACCATTAATCTTAGATAATGAAGAAGGAAATGAAAACAAAAACTTCTTAGAACAAATAAATCCTAACTCATTAACAACATTAAATGGATTTATTGAACCATCTGTAGCAAATGCTAAAGGCGGAGATAAATATCAATTATTTAGACATGGATACTTTAATGTTGATCCTAAAGATTCAAAGAATGGTCAATTAGTATTCAACAGAATAGCTTCATTAAAAAGTTCATTCAAATTGAAATAGAAA
>JAQXTC010000017.1 GCA_029219285.1 Clostridiaceae bacterium | reverse complement strand
CTTTATAGCTCTTTCTATTTGCAAAATTAATGATGTTATAAACTCTTCCCAAGTGCTCATTCCCGTTGCTGATTTAATAAAAAACTTTTCATATTGTTCTTCAAAATAATTACATACTGCTACTCCAAGTTCACTTTTACTTTTGAAGTGATAATAAAATGATCCTTTAGGTAAATTTGTAGTTTTTAATATATCACTTATACCTGTAGCATTATATCCTTTTAGCAAAAATAATTCCGCTGCAGCTTCTATAATATTTTCTTTTGTTTTTTCTCCCTTTGTTCTATCCATTTTGCACCTCACATCCATCTTCTATTTTTCATTTTAGACCGAACAGTCTATTATTCCAACTCCATTTTTATCTTATATATACGAAATAAGGTTAAAGAGATTGTTACATCTCTTTAACCCTATCTTATACTTAAAATTTTACTATTTGATTATCAACATTTTTATTAGACTAATTATGCTGCAATTCCTTCATTTAATTCTTCTTCATTAGCAATTTTATTTGACTTAATGTTAAATACTACTATTGTTGCAATAACAAACACTAATAATATTGAAAGAAGAACTATAATATCCTTAGCAATACTTGGTCCACCTGCTATTGCTGATCTAAATGCATGAACACAATAAGTGAAAGGCATGAAAGGATTTATAATTGAATAAAATTTTGATGCTAATTGTAACGGATATGTACCAGCACATCCACCCAATTGAAGAACCATAAATACCAACATAATAAAGCTTCCTACTTTATCAAGTAATATATTAAAGAAATACATTATAGACATAAATGTTACTGAAGCTAAGCAAGCTATTAATACAGTCTTACCTAATTCTACAGGATTAAGTCCATTTATTCCTTTTAGCATAAATACCATTATTACAGCTTGAGCTATTGTTACTATTCCAAGTATTGATGCTTTGCTAAGCCACCACTTAAAGCCATTTTCTATTTTTCCAGAATGACTAGTTAGTGGATACATTAAGCAAAGTGCAATACATGCAACCCATAAACCAACACACATCATATAAGGCGCCATAGCATTACCATTGTTATCTACAGTTGTCATTTCAGATTCTGAAGTTTCTACTGGACTTGCTAACATTTCATAAGTATTATCTGTTACATTAATACTATTAACTTCATTTGCGCCATTTTGTAATCCATCATTTAATTTTACTGTACCATCATATAAATCATTTAATCCATTTCCCAAGCTTTGTGAACCATCTCTTAATTTTCCAGAACCATCACTAATTTTTTGAGATCCATCAGCTAATTTAGATATTCCATCCATTAAGGTATTATTATTAGAAGCCAATGTACCTAAACCATTTGATAAATCTTGTACTCCTCCATTTAATTCTCCTGATTTAGAATCTATCATTTTTAAACCATTTGATAAATCTTGTGATCCAAAATATAATTGTTCAAGTCCTAATGATAATGGAGCTGCTCCTTGATTTACTCTTTTTACTCCATCAGTAAACTTATTTATACCAGATTTTAAACCAGTTGATTCATCATTAATTCCATTATTTATAATAGTCATTCCTTGAATAAGTCCCATATTTTCAGGAGTTTTTCCTTGTCTATCTAGAACTGTTTTTACATCATTTAATCCACCTGATAAACTTATAATAACTTGATAGCTTACTGGTAAAAGGTCATTAGATTTTGTAGCTATTTCCTTAAATTGATCCTTTAAAGTGTCCATCTTTCCGCTTACCTTAGTAACGTTAGTAGTTACACTTTTAGTATCTGCATCTATTGCTGTTAAATCAGAACTAATCTTAGTTCCATTATCTTCTAAAATATCTTGTATTTCTTTCTTTTGTTCTTCAGTTAAGCTATTATAGGCCTTTGTCTGAGTAAGCTTATCTTTCATATCATTATAAGTATTTTCTGCATCTTTTGTTTTATTACCTATATCAGTAATAGAACTACTGATTTCCTTAGTAGTTGATGCCATATCATTGCTTTGTAAAGTATTATTCATAGTTTGAATTCCATTATTCAATGGCATTAATCCACCTTGAATCTTTGAAATATTCTCTTTGTTCTCGTCATTCATCTTTTGTCCAATAGTATCAGACATTTGATTTAATCCATTTAATACTGCTTCACTACCATTACCTAATTGCTCTACTCCTGAATTTAACTTATCAGCATTTCCAGTCAATTGTTGTAATGCACCTGTAAGTTGTGGAATATTTGAATTTACTTTACTTAATCCATTTTCTAACTCATTAGAACCATTCTTAGCAGCATTAACTGCTCCTGTATACTGATTCACTCCATTAACAACTTGTCTAGATCCATTGCTTGCTGTATTTACACCATCTGTATACTTGTTTAAGCCAATTTTTAATGTTTCTGCTCCATCTTTAAATTCAAGTGAACTTGATGCTAATAGTTCCAGATTGGATGTTATTTGATTATTTCCCTCTTTAAGTTTCTCTACTCCATCAAGCGCTGTTGAAGTTCCATCAGCCGCCTCACTTAATCCACTTCCCAAAGATGTAATTTTATCAAAAATTGTTTCTGCATATTGTTTAGTTATTTTCTCTTGAACATTATCTCGTATTTTGTTTACTGCAGTTTGACTTAATTTTGATGCTATGTAATTAGTTCCCGGATTAATTTCATACTCTAATTGCATTTGTTTAGGATTATCGTCCATCAATGTAGTTGCATTTTGTGAAAAATCCTTAGGTATTGTTACTACCATATAGTATGTACCATTTTCTAGTCCTTCTCTTGCAACCTTCTCATCTACAAAATTAAAATCCAAAGAATTATTTTCTTTTAAATTTTTAACAAGTTCATCTCCAACATCCATAGTTTTGTCATTATAAACTACAGATTTATCTTCATTTACAATTGCTACCGGTAACTTATCTACTTCTCCATATGGATCCCACATAGAACCTAAAAATATAGTAGTATAAATTGTAGGTATAATCATAATAGCTATAACAACAACAACCAAGAATTTATTTTTCAACAAACTTTGCCATTCTCGTTTTAACATCTATATTCCCTTCTTTCTAATTATTTATTATGGCAAGCAAATTGTACAATATGACATTTATTGTCATTAATAATGGATATCGTGTTGTTTTTTTATACAATTAATATTATAATTTACCTATAAATCAGATATCAACCAACAACAATTTGCAATTTGTAGATTTATAGACATTTATATGTTTACATGTCTTCTAATATGCAAATCATTAGATAAAGGAGATTCATATGCACGATAGAAGAATTCGAAAAACAAAACTGCAACTTAGAGCAGTTCTTACAAAATTATTATCTGAGAAAAGTATAAATGAAATAACTGTAAAAGAACTTGTTGATAAAGCAGACATTAATCGCTCTACTTTTTATTTACATTATAAGGATATATACGATATGCTTGAAAAAATCGAAGCTGAATTATTAGATCAATTAATGCTTATAACTGAGAAGCACAAAACTGAATACAACGGTAATCTAAATCCTTCATATCTTGTGGATTTATTTAAAGTTCTATCTGAAAATTTAGATATAGTTAGTGTTTTTCTTGGTCCTAATGGTGATATTGCTTTTGTAAATAAAATTAAACATATGATATCAGATAAAATAATTGAAAATATAGACACTATGACAAGCAAACACTCTCAAGCAGACATTGAATTTACATTTTCATTCTACTTAAATGGATGCATCGGTCTTATTGAGCATTGGATTAATACCGGTGCTAAAGAATCACCTGAACATTTAGCTAAATTATGCTTTACATTAATAAATAATGGTATAAAAAATTATCTTAATGACTCAATTTTCGCTTCTTAATGCATAAAAATAAAGGATAAAGAACTCTATTTAAGGAATTCTTTATCCTTTATTTTTATATGATGCATCTCAACTACCAAGTTGAGACGCATCATATACCTTTTTAACGAATTTTTTATTTGGTTACAATTTCTTTATTAACTTAACAACAGTTTCTGCATGTGGAGTATTCGGGAACATATCCTTAACTCTTGTCTTTTCTATTTTATAACCAACAGCAGTTAATTCCTTAAGATTTTCTACTAAAGTCTTAGGATTACAAGAAACATAAATTATCTCTTTAGCATTAAATTTTATTACATAATCTAATGCTTTTGGATGAACTCCACTTCTTGGTGGATCTAATATTATAATATCGGGATTATACTTAACTGTTTTTATTATTTCAGCAACATCCCCGGCTAAGAATTCACAATTATTTAGATTATTTAACTTAGCATTTTCTTTGGCAGCCTCAACTGCTTCTTCAATAAGTTCAATACCAACAACTTTTTTGGCATTCTTAGCTGCAATTTGTCCAATTGTACCTGTACCACAATATAAATCAAATACAACCTTATTATCTGCATCACCCATGTATTCCCTTACAATACTATAAAGCTCTTCTGCCCCCTTAGTATTTGTTTGGAAAAAGGAAAATGGAGAAATATTAAACTTAAGACCTAATAATTCTTCTTGTATATGATCAATTCCATATAATACATTTAACTTATCAGCTTGAACCACATCTGAGAAAGAATCATTTTCAGTATGCAATACTGAAACTAATTTGCCATCAAATTCTGTTTCTTTTAATATTTCAACATATTCTGTTAAATCAAAATCCCTTTGAGTCGTAGTTACTAAATTAACCATTATCTCTCCAGTATTCTTAGCTTTTCTAATAACAAGATGTCTTAAATATCCTTCTCTTTTCATCACTCTATAATAAGGTAAATCTTGTTTTCTAAAGTATTCTACTGTTAATTTAATTATCTTTCTATAATCTTCATCAACAATTTTACATTGATCTACAGTAACAATTCCAAAAGATTTATTCTTTATATGCATTCCAAGGGTAATTTCTCCACCTTTTTCCATATCTCCAAAAGTGAATTCCATCTTATTTCTATATTCCCATTGCCTTTTGCTACCAGCTACGCCTTCGTATATACCAGTTTCAATGTTTGCATTATTAAATAACTCTTTTACCTCATTACTTAACAATTCTAATTGCTTGTCATAACTTAAATTTTGAGATGAACATCCTCCACAGATTCCAAAATGCGAACACTTTGGCTCTATTTCATAATCTGCTTTTTCAACTGTCTCCAGTGCTTTTACTTCTGCATATCCTTCTCTTTTCTTTTTTACTCTTCCCTTAACAACCTGTCCTGGGAAAGAATTCTTTACATATATTTTTCTATCTCCATCATAACCTATACCTACAGATGGAAACTCACTGCTTTCGATTTTTACTAGTATTTCACTACCTCTTTTCATGAATCGCTCCTATTTATCTCGAGTATTTTTTATATTTAAATCTAATATAATTTCTTACTTATTTTCTGTCTTTTTTTCTTTCTTAGCTTCTAACTTTTTAACTCTTCTTGCTTCTCTTTCTTCATCAGTTTCATCATCTAATTTTAGTATTCTCTTTCCTATAGTTGTCCCATACTTTCCATTTTGTATAATTGGGAAATATAAAACATTAATAACAAAGAAAAATCCTGTTAAAAACACTCCTGGTTCTTTAATTCTATATCCACATAGATTTAATATTGCATTAAATCCAATCAACAACAAAGCAGATACTCCAAATAATAACATTTCATCTAATAAATTTGCCCACAAATCCTTTTTCACTATTTTCTCCTCCTATTTTTTCTTTATATAGTGTTAAGTTTATAATCTCTTTAATAATTGAATTAATACTGATTAATTATATCATTAAACAATCTAATTTAAAACCTAAACTAAATAGTAATACTATCCTTTATTTTATCGTAAAGTTTACCACCAATTCCTGTAACATTTTTTATGTCTTCTATCTTTTTAAACTTTCCATTGTTTTCTCTATAACTTACTATTGCTTTTGCCTTTGTTTCCCCAATTCCATTTAAAGTTTGAAATTCCTCAGTTGTTGCTTTATTAATATTTACTTTTGTATTCTTTTCTTGTTCTGCTCCTTTTGATTGTCCTCCAACACTTTCTTCCACTTGATTTTTATTAGGAATAAGTATTGATTCATGGTTAACCAGTTCTTCTGCCCTATTGATAGTTGCTAAATCTGCATTAGGTGTTACCCCTCCAGCTTTATTTATAAGATCTTGAACTATACTTCCTTCATCTAAATAATATATATCTGGCTTTGAAATTTCACCTTTTATCTCAACCACTATTTCTTCTTTCCCATTGCTTATACTTTTATCCTTATCTTTCTCTTCCTCTACAAATATACTTTCATTATTATTCTTTTTTAATTGTTTTTCCCCACCATTAATATATGTAACTACTGCATACATTAGAATTATAATTCCTAAAGCAATAATACCTGTTGTTTTATATTTCTTTTTCATGTTACCTCCTTAACCTTATCTATAATTATTAACAAATTACATTCTTTTAACCACTTGTTCTAGTATTTCTAAATACAACTAGAATTTTTCATTATATTTTGGTAGAATATACTGGTGAAGTTGAAAAAGTCAAGGAGAATATATGAAAAATCTAAAAAAACTTTTTTGTAAATTATTTTGTTTTTTTTCTGTATTAATTTTTTCTATTGCTTCTATTCCGTCAATTAAAGTAAAAGCAGATAATAATTTAGATCCTAATAGCTTACACTCAGAAGGTGTAACTCTTATGGATGCTTCATCTGGCCAAATACTTTTTAGTAAAAATGGTGATGAACAATTCTTTCCTGCATCTACAACTAAAATAGTTACAGCATTAATTGTTTTAGAAAATGTTGATAATTTAGATGCAGAAGTCACTATAGGAGAAAATCCACCTTTTTCTGACGGTACATTAGTAGGTATAAAAACAGGTGAGATTTTTACTGTTAAGCAACTTTTATTAGGACTTATTTTGGAATCTGGAAATGATTGTGCAAATGCATTAGCTGAGTATGTTTCTGGTTCAATAGATGAATTTTCAAAACTCATGAATAAACGTGCTCAAGAACTTGGAACTAAGCACAGTAATTTTAAGAATCCAAGTGGATTACCAGATAAAGAACATGTTACTACTTCTAATGATTTGTCCTTAATTATGAGAGAAGTAATCAAGCATCAAGAATTTGTTGATATATGCCAAACAAGAAGTATTCAACTTCCTGTAAGTAATCTTGGTGAACAGAGATGGATAAATAATCATAATTCAATTTTAAACCCAACTTCGCCAAATCATTATTATCCTTTTGCTGTGTGTTCGAAGAAAGGTTATACTTTAGATGCTAAATTTACAAATGTAGCCTCTGCTACAAAAGATGGAATGGCACTAATTGCTACATGCTTAAGATGTGAAAATATGGATGAAGCATATCCTGATACTAAAACTTTATTCGAACATGGCTTTAATAATTTTACTAAAATAAAGCTTTATTCAGAAGGCGATAATGTTGATCAAATTAATTTAGATAATGATATTACCATTCCTCTTTTAGCAAGTAGTGATGTCTATTACACTGTAAAAAAAGGTGATGAAGATAAATATAAAGCATCTATAGATTATGATAAACCTGAGAATCTTAGCAACAAAACAATTAAACGTGGTGATGTTCTTGCTGAAGGTACTGTTACTTTAAATGGTGAAGAAATAGAAAAGATTAATCTAGTTAGTGGTATAACAAGGGAATATGATAAGACTATTTCATTTAAAGACTTTTATAATAGAAATTCAAAGGTAATAAATACTTTAGGGATTTTTATACTCGCTTTACTTGCAATCAGAATATCTAGTTTAAAAAAACAAAAGAAAATAAGAGCTAAAAAAAATAGCTCTCGTAGAATTACAAAATAAGCAGCTAAAATTTTAGCTGCTTATTTTTTTTATTAAATTCTTCATATCTTGTGGCATTTCAGCTCTTAATGCTAAAACTTCTTTTGTTCTTGGTGATTTAAAATCTAATCCATAAGCATGAAGAGCCTGTCTTGGCATTAACTTTTTTTCATCATCATTGTCATAACCATACAATGTATCTCCAAAAATAGGATGTCCTATATGACTTAAGTGTACCCTTATCTGATGAGTTCTACCTGTTTCTAATTTACATTCCACTAAGTCTGCATTTTCAAAACTTTCAATAACTTTATAATGAGTTACACTTCTTTGACCTCTTTCATCTACTATTCTTTTTATTCCATAGAGTTCAGATTCATCTGGTCTATATATAGGTGCATTTATTGTTCCTTCTTTTTCTTTCAAATTACCATGAACAATAGCTAGATATCTTTTTTCTAGTCTATCTTCTTGCATTTCCTTTGATAAAGCCATATGTGCAAATTGATTTTTAGCAATAATAATAAGTCCTGATGTATCCATATCTAATCTACTTACTAATCTAACTATGCAATTTTGCTTGCTTTCTTTGAAATAATATAGTACGCCATTAGCAAGTGTACCACTTTGATATGTCTTAGTCGGATGAACTACCATATTAGGCTGTTTATTTACAACTAATATATCTGCATCTTCATAAACTATATCTATTGGTATATTTTCAGGATTTATATTTTGACTTTCTTTCCTATTCAACTTAACACAAACATTATCTCCAGCATGTAGTACATGTCTCATTCTTACAGGTTTATTATTAACTAAAATTCTTTCTTCCCTTGATGCACTTCTTATAAGTCTACTAGAAAGTTCTAATTCTTCTTTTAAAAATTCTCTAATTAGTACACCTTCAAATTTGTCCTCTACCTTTTTTTCTAAAGTACTCATTTTACTCTCCTAATTTCTTATAGTCCTTACCTAATACAATAACAACATCGTATTGCTCATACTCACTCTTATTAGGTTTATCCTCTATTTTTTCTATATCACCCATTTCGGATTTCATTAATCTTTTTAGATCATTATCATTGGTATAAATAACACTTTTTTCTTGAAGTCCTGCTGCATTTCCTGTATCTATGTTAGTCCATCCAAAAACCTGCAATGCTGTTTTTCCTCTATTAGCTAAACCATTTATTTTCGTAGCATTTTCTATTAATATCTTAGTACTTGTTTTTTTATTAGCACTTGATTCTCCTCCACTAGCTAAAGAAGAAATAAGCTCTTTATTTTTATTCTTCTCAAAAACAACATATGATTGACCGCCTATCATTTTAGGTGTACCTTTTATTGTTTTCATTTCTATATCTGCTCTAATTGCCTTTAATCCAGTACTCACTATATCCCATGAAGACATATTTGTTTCCATGTTTTCTGCTATTGAATCTAATATCTTAGGTATTTTAAATACGATACCAGGACTTTTACACTTAGATACTACTTTTTGCAGAAATTTATGTTGATTCTCAATTCTATCTAAATCTCCATTAGCAAAACCAGTTCCATCATTGTTTTTTCTCCATCTAAAAAACTGTTCTGCTCCTGCTCCATCTAAATGAACTGTTGTTCCACCTTTAAAGTTTATATGAAGATTCTGTCCATCATCATCATAAATCATATCTCTTTCTATTTCCATATCTACTCCGCCAATGGCATCAATAAAATTTCTAAAGGCTTCATAATTAATCTTAACTATATAGTTAACATCTATAGAAAGCATATTTTCAACTACACTTTTTACCTTTGCATCACCGCCTCTTTGGAAAGCAGCATTTATCTTATAGTTCTTCCCATTTTCACTTACAAGAGTATCTCTTGGTATTGATATAGCCTGTAACACTTTAGTTCCTTTGTTGTAATTTAGTAAAAGTATAGTATCGGTTCTCTTTATAGACTCATTATCACTTTGATTAACATCACCTATATCTAACCCTAACAATAATATATTAACCGAATCGCCAGTAACTGGTGTTGCTGCTATCGTATTTTTTGTATTTATTTTAAAGAAAAACTTCACCACTGAAAAAACTATAAATATTAATATTATAGTAAGAACTAAAGCGATTCCTTTAATTATCTTCTTGAATAAAGATTGCTTTTTCCACTTTTTTTTACGCAATTTTGCGTTATTAAAAAGTGAACTTTTATCTTCTCTAACATCATGGAAGTTTACATTTCTTCTTTTTTCAATTTCTTCTAAACTTTGTGGTGCTCTTCTTTGTCTTTTTCTTTTTATAGCTTCCGGTTCTCTCCCTGACCCCTTCATATTATCACCCCCAAGAATTAATTATCTTTTCTTCTTTTCTAGAATAAGATAATTCCTAGCTTTAACAGAATTTATATCTACCAAATTCCCACTAGAAAGTAAATACTCCATTGAATGAGTAAGTCCTTGTAGCACACCTTCATCTAAATCCTTCAAAGTGGCTTCTCTTATTTGTTCAACCCCTTCAAATCTTCTTGAAGGTTCTATCATATCTGCAATATATATAATCTTCTCAAGCTTAGACATATTTTCTGTTCCAGTTGTATGCCATCTTATTGCTGATAAAATATCTTCATCAGTAATATTAAGTTCATTTTTCGCAACTACTGGTGCCAAAATGCTATGCCAAAGTTCAGGAGTGTTTTTTTCATCTTCACTTAAAATAACATTATTTTCTTTAATTATTTCTCTCATTTTATCAATGGAAAGATTTTTAGCTATATCATGACAAAGGGCTGCCATTTCAGCTTTTTCTTCTGAAACCCCATTAATTTCAGCAAGTTTTTTCGCTACTGATACTACTCCCAAAGTATGAATAAACCTACTTTCCTTTAAAGCTCCCTTTACATATTCATAAGCCTTTTCATAACTATTCATATTTAGACTAAACCTCCCCATATAGCTTATTTTCATTAATAATCTTAATTACTTCAACAGGCAAATATTTATCTATGTCTTTCTTTTCGCAAATTCTTTTGCGTATATCTGTAGAAGAAATATCTATACCTGGTAAATTTAACAATATAATTTCTGTTTTAAATTTTTTCTCTATCCTTAATTTTTGCTTATATAACTCTTCTTCATTATAACCTGGACGAGTGCATACAACTAAAGTACTTAATCTTAATATAGTATCAACACATTTCCATTTTTCTAAACTCATTAAACAATCTGCGCCTGTAATAAAAAATAACTTTCTATCTTTTTTTGTAAAGTATTCTAAAGTCTCAAAGGTATAACTTATACCTCCTTTTTTTATTTCATAGTCAGAAACTTCTAATCCTTCTCTTCCTTCAATAGCTTTTTTCACCATATTAAATCTAAGGGAAGCATCAGTAACTCTTTTATCTTGTTTAAGAGGCTGGCTTCCCGCTGGTATAAGTATTACCTTATCTAAATGTAATTTTTCCTTAGTATTTTCAGCTATATAAAGGTGAGCTAAGTGTATAGGATCAAAACTTCCACCCATTAACCCTAGCTTCTCCATATTTCAATACTACTTTCTTGGTAACTCTATAGTTGGTTTTTTCTTCGATTGTTTAAATAGTACCAATTTACTTCCAATAGCTTGAATTCCTTCACAGCCTATAGCTTCACATATCATATCTGATACTTCTCTTGCTGCAAGTCCGCTATTTTCCAATACCTTAATTTTTATTAATTCTCTTTTTTCAAGTGCATCTTCTACTTGTTTTAGAAACGCATCTTCAACTCCATTTTTTCCTACTTGGAATATTGGATCTATATCATGAGAAAGCTTTCTTAAGTAAGCTCTTTGTTTTCCATTTATCATTAACTTTCCTCCTATAATAAGTACTCAAATTCAAAGTCATTAAGTCTAACCATATCGCCATCCTTAATTCCCATTTCTCTAAGTTCCCCTAGTACACCCTTATTATTAAGAACCTTATGGAAATATCTTAATGAATCAGCATCATAAAGATCAACAGATTCTAGTAATCTATCTACGAAGCTACCTTCAACAACATATGTATCATGTTCTTCGCCTTCTTCAATTCTAAGTTCATATGTAAATCTCTTTTCTTCCGGAATATATCTTTCTTCATCAGATATTTCAAGTTCAGTTATAGGAATTTCTTTAAGCATTCTTGCTGCTTCTTTAATTACCTCATCAACGCCTTCTCTTGTTGCTGCTGACATCTTAAATACCTTATTGTATCCAAGTTCCTTAACTTTTCTTTCAAACTCCTCAAATACACCATCTTCAAATAGCATATCAGCTTTATTAGCAACAACTATTTGTGGTCTATCCCAAAGCTTAACAGAATATTTTGTAAGTTCTTCATTAATCTTAACAAAATCATCAAACGGATCTCTACCTTCAATTCCAGATATATCTACAACATGAATTAATAATCTTGTGCTTTCAATATGTCTTAAAAATTCTAGTCCTAAACCAACACCTTCTGATGCTCCTTCTATAATTCCAGGAATGTCTGCCATAACAAAAGGTTCTGTTCCTTCAGTTCCTACAACTCCCAAGTTTGGTTTAAGTGTTGTAAAATGATAATTAGCTATCTTTGGTTTTGCTTTAGTTGTCATTGATAAAAATGTTGATTTTCCTACATTAGGGAAACCTACAAGTCCAACATCAGCAAGAAGCTTAAGTTCTAGAATTACTTCCATTTCTTCCCCAGGCATTCCTGGTTCAGCAAAGTGAGGTGCCTGTCTTGTTGGTGTACAGAACTTAACATTTCCTTTACCACCTTTACCACCTTTTAAAAATACAAAATCTTCATCTTTATGTGAAAGGTCAGCTATTATTTTATTACTTGATGCCTCTCTTAAAATAGTTCCCATAGGTACTTTTATTACAAGATTTTCTCCATCTTTTCCATAGCATTTAGAAGATCCGCCATTTTCTCCATTTGGTGCTACATATTTTCTCTTATATTTAAAGTCAAGAAGAGTAGTCATATCAGTAGAAGCTCTAAATATTATACTTCCACCTTTTCCACCATCTCCTCCATCTGGACCTCCAAGTGGAACATATTTTTCTCTTCTAAAGGAAACGGCACCATCTCCGCCTTTACCGGACTTTATAAATACTTTGGCTTTATCTATAAACATTACATCACCTGTCCTTGCGTAAAATATTTACCTATTCTTTATTATTCCTTAAGTTTCCTATTTTTATTATATCATGAATAAATATTCTAATCTTTAATAAAATCTTAAACTTATCTTATGTAAAATAAATTATCTTCAAAAAAAGACACCCTTGAAACAAGAGTGCCTTCTTTAAATAAAGATAAATTATTCAGCTATTTCTTCAACGTTTACTGGGTAAACACTTGCTTTCTTCTTATCTCTACCCATTCTTTCGAATCTAACTACTCCATCAATCTTAGCGAATAGAGTATCGTCTCCACCTTTTCCAACATTGTTTCCTGGGTGAATCTTAGTTCCTCTTTGTCTAACAATGATATTTCCAGCTAAAACGAATTGTCCGTCTGAAGACTTAACACCAAGTCTCTTTGCTTCTGAATCTCTACCGTTGCTTGAACTACCTTGACCTTTTTTGTGGGCAAATAGTTGAAGGTTCATTATTAGCATGGTCTACACCTCCTCTTTTATTAAAGTAATATATTCTTTACATTTTTCAATTCCAAATGATTGTTGTAAGCTTAGAATTACACTTTCTAAACTCATTTCAAAGGTTTTTAATAAAACCTGTGCCTGCTTTATTTCTTCCTGGCTAAACCCATTTAAATCTAAAGCAAGATACCCATCCTTCATTTCATAGTTAACATTAAGTTTTAAAACTTCATCTAAACCTATGATACAACTTTGTGATAACACTGATACAGAATTACATACCATATCAAAAGCTTCACCAGCTAAAATAGCTTCTCTATCAATTAGAGCATGACTATTTATACTAAAGGATGTTATATTATCTTTATTCGATCTTATTTTAATTTCTATCATAAGAATTAAGCTTCGATCTTTTCGATAACTAACTTAGTATAAGGTTGTCTGTGACCATTCTTTCTTCTGTAGTCTTTCTTTCTCTTATACTTGAATACTGTTACCTTCTTAGCTTTACCTTGAGCTAATACCTTAGCAACAACTTTAGCTCCTTCTACTACTGGAGTTCCAACTTTTAAAGTTTCACCACCAACAGCAAGAACTTCAGTTAATTCAACTGTTGATTCAACTTCAGCGTCTAGCTTTTCAACGAAAAGAACGTCTCCTTCTTGA
>JAQXTC010000016.1 GCA_029219285.1 Clostridiaceae bacterium | reverse complement strand
CTACTTCTTCCTTTGCAAGTTCTAATGCTTCTTTAGCGCGTTCAGCTTCTTCTTTAACAAGCTTCATCTTATATGCTGCATATGCTTTTTTAGATCTTTCATCCATTAGGTATTTTTCTCTAGCTAAATATCTTTGATATTCTAATTCACTAGCACTTAACTCTTTCATAAGTTCTACCGCCACCCCTATTTCTTCCTTTCTCTTAGATAACTTATTTATTATTTCAGCATCATAATCTTCATTGCATTCTTTAAAAAAAGTCACCCATTCCTCTAAATCATTTAGTTCATTAATATCCTTATCTTCCTTAAACTTTTTAAGCTCTATATAATGTATTTCCAAATCTTCTAAAAATAAAGTATTATCATCCTTTTCCTTTATTACAAATACATTATGATATTTATCATTTTCTTCTATAACATTGAAATCCAATATATTTATTACTATGCTTTTTTTAAGTTCAAAGTAATTCTGACCCTTCTTTATAGTTTCTCCATAAAGTTTTGACCAATAATATAAGCTTCTTTTTCTATAGTTATCTACATCATTTATCTGTACTTTTATATCAATAGGCTCATCTTTTTGAGTTTTTACTTTTATATCCATTATGGACTGTTTATCATTTTCATTTTCTCTATCATTAAATGGATTAAGATATACAATTTCTTTAATTCTATCTTCACCTTTAAGTTCTAAGATAGAATTTAAAAAGTCCATTAAAATATGCCTGCTCTCAATGCCGCTTCCTGCAAATACCTTCTTAAAAGCAAAATCAATAAGTATGTTAATTAATCTGTTTTCCATTTATCCTCCTAAATAAAGAACCGTACATATAAGGATGTACATTCTTATTTATTTTCTCTTTCGTATAATTCTTGACATAACTTTTTTATATTATAACATAATAGCAAAATAATTTTAAATTATCATTGAAAATAAACCTACGGAAATCAGAATAATATGATTTTCGTAGGCATCGTTAAAACTAATTGTTTCAAGGAGTACATCTGCCAGTTCTTCTTCAAAAATCTCTGGCTGGCCATTTATTATTGCACTGTGCATCTTTGTAAAATCTCTTGTTTTAATATTTTGTTCAAACCACTTCAATATTTTACTTCTGCTAATTCTATGAATTTATTATCTTTCTCACTATATGTACTGACTTATTTTCATTTTTATCATAATATAGACTTATACTTGTTTTTCTACCCATAATGTTCCTTATATATTTTGCAATTACTTTGTAATCCTTTTTTATAACCATATATAACTCCTTTAGAGCCTGCAATCCTTATTAAAACTATAAACAACATTACATTTTAATTTTACTTAACAAAAAGGAATGAAGTATAATTATCTTTTCCCAATACAAAATAGTTAGGTTTAAAAGGTTCCAATTGAAATCTTCTTTTAGCTTCTTCAACATCAAATATAAATCAAAATGGTAATTCTACTTTCTCTGCTATTTCATATAATTCATGCAATACTTTTGGGGCACCTTCCAGTCTGCTTTTATCTTTAACAGGTTCTCCTAATACAACAAAGTCTTTATCATATTTTGAAAACAACTCTTGAAAATATAGTTTTATATCATTATTCATCATAATCTCCTTCTTAAAATCACATTAAATACTTAAGAATTTCTATATAATCACAATCTATATCCATATCCATCTTTTTAACTAATTTATTCTACAGCCATTTCAAATTCAGCTCTTATAAATTCCTTCTTTTCTATTGATATTAAATCTTCTACTTCAAGTCCAAGGCTGTTTAAATAGCTTTCTACTGTTGTGTAATGGAGGTTATTGTAGTCTATTAGGACATCGTCCCCCTTAAATGCTTCAGGAAGATATATAGAAAATCTTGTACCATTATTGAATATTCCTTCTATAGTGTCTTTCCACTCATCATCTCTTACAACTGCATAATAATTTTTATCTTTATCAACTTTATTAAAACATATATTACAAGATAGATCTGGCTCATTATTTTTATCTTCTCCACATCCATAAAACCATTCTGCCAAGTTATGAAAATTGTAAAAATCCATATTCTCAGGGCATTTAATAATGATAAAATTATTATCATTTCTATTTAGTATGTAATATATAAACTCATATATCTTTTTATCTCCCAATGTTAATTCACCAAACTCTTTCATATATGAGAGAACATAATCTTCACTTGTATTTTTCACTACTATATATTTTAAATATTCACTAAAATTTATAGGACACAATTTATTTATATTATCATCTCTAAGTTTTTCTACAGCAAATTCACCTGCTTCATCTTTAGAATATGCCGTATTTATGGGACTATCCAATAGTGGAATTATTCCTTTATCATAATTGCATATTGTATTTAATGGGAACAAGTGCATGTTATCACTATTATTAAGATATTCATCATCTTCATCACCAGCAAAAAATCTCCAGCCGCTGTCTGGATGTTCACCTGAAGTTTCTTCTTTATACATATATCCAATTTCGCATCCATCAATGCTTATTCTATTAGAAACTATACATTGAAGATCACTGTCAATTAACTTTTCTATCTTGTCCATATTTTTAAAGAAAGGAGATTCTGCACCTTTATACCATTCGTATTCAGCCCATACATTAAAATCTTCATTAAAAAACAATTCATTTGCCGCATCATAAAGTCTATTAAACATATTTACTGCATGGTTTATATTTCCTCCAGTTTCTCTAAACATAAAATAGCTTCCACCAGCTATATAACTCAAAGCATATTCCTCAAAGCTGTGATATTTTTGAAATGCCATAAAAGCAAAATCATCAATTATTGCATCACATAATTCTTTATCTAAATATCCGCATACAAAACAGTCTCTTACTATATTTATACTTTCACCAACATCCCATGCAGTAAAACCATTTTCCCCTATTACTCTATAAAAATTATGTGCAAAAGCCCTGCATGAAATGAAAAAAGCACGTCCCTCTTCATTTAGTTCATTTATATCAAAAGCTGGATTTCCATTCCAAAAACTCATAAAATCATCATAATTTCTGCCACATCCATTATGCTTATTCATAGCTAATGCATCTAATGCAGTGTCCTTATTATGTATATTATTTACTTTTTTTAAATGATCTTTGATTCCATCTATGCCTTCTTGGGTCAAGTCCATATTAAAATCAAAGACAGGTATCTTTTCAAAATATGATGGTATCGCTGCAAGGAGTAAATAAAATTCTTCCTTAGTTGTTTCCTGTTTTTCAGCTTCCTTAATATGCTCAAGTTTATCTTTCAAAGCAGCTAATCTTTCCTCACATCCATTATTACAATTATCACTGCTGATATTTTTCTTTTTTTTGAAAATATTAAGCATTCCAGTACCTCCTAGTAAATTGGTGTTACTTAACATTATTAACCATAATAATATATTTGGATTTTAAATGTATACTTAGTATATTTTAACATACAAATGGTGCTTCTGTCTATATAGATTGATATATAAT
>JAQXTC010000015.1 GCA_029219285.1 Clostridiaceae bacterium | reverse complement strand
TTAGATTTATCAAAGTTGTAAACCTTCTAATGTTCAGTCCTTCCCTCCGCTATCGCGATTAGCTCGGGTACTATGACGTCTGCTGACTTCTGATAATTCAACTATATATCACTATATAGGTTATCAATTTCGAAATTTCATCTACTAATTGATATATTATCAGACCTCCCCAGGTAAGAACGTGCACTTTCACTTCATCTATCTGCTACATTTACTCTGTCTATTTCGGATAGTTATAGGGCTTTGCTTTGTTTTGCAAGCTTACCCATAGACATCAGCCTCAAATGTAGTTCGTGTACCTCAGACCAAAGCTTTGCCGCCGACTTCCTTCAGATTCCGCCTCACGACGGACACCCTTGTCTTAAGCTATACGGTTGGCACTATCAGCCCCCGTTACGGACTTTCACCGATTAGTGCACGCCCATGCTGGGCGCACCAAAAAGAGTAGCTCTAAAAAACTTAAAGCTACTCTTTTTTATTTATATTATTTAATTAAGCTCCTAATAGACTTCCAACAATAATTCCAAAGTAAGTTCCTATTACATATCCTAACGTTCCTATAAGCATTATAGGTCCAACTAACTTTGTCCAACCTTTAGAAATTGCCATAGCTACAGCTGTTGTAGGTCCACCTATATTAGCATTTGAAGCTAATACTATATCTTCAAGATTAAATTTTAAAAGCTTACCACCAATAAAACAGAAAATCATATTTACTACTGCAATTATAAGTGTGAATACAAATAGTAACGGTGCATTTTCTATTATCATAGCAATTGATGCAGGTACACCTATTACAAAGAAAAATAAATATATTAAATATGTTCCAAGTTCTGTATAACCTGAAAGTTCTTCAATTTGCTTTTCAAAAATAGCTGCAATAATAATAGAAATTGTTGTTATCCAAATATATTGACTTCCAAAGAAAGTATTACACATATTAAGTATTATATTACCTGTAGGAATAATATTTGAAAGTCCTTCTGCTATTAATTTTGATACTGTTACAACTATAGATGCATAAGCAAAGTTAATTGCAATATCTTTTAATGAAATCTCTTTCTTAGACCAATATGCAGCTGCTGCATTTTCATTATTTCCCGAATTACTTTCTCTCTCCACTTCATCAATATGAGGATGTTTAAAATGTTTTTTAAAGAACCCTACAGCAGGAATTGTAAGTAACAAAAACATAGATGTTGCAGTTACTAAATTATCTGCTACCGTTGTGGCTGAAATCATAGTTCCTGAAACTTTAAATGCATCTGCTAATGCTGTAAAGTTTATTCCTCCACCTATATATGACCCTGTCATCATAGCAGCTAATCCATTCAATTCATTTATATTACCTCTTAATAAAAAGTAACCAAGAACTGCCCCACAACATGATCCTACTGCTCCAATTAAAAATAGAATAAGTAAACGACCTGTTTCTTTCCAAATCTTTTTTATATTACATTGTAAAAGTAATAATGGAATTGCAAGTGGCACTGCAAATCCCCATATAACATTATCATATAACTCACAACTTGTTGGTATTATATTTAAATTAGTAAATACAAGTGCAAATATAAGTGCCAATATAGCGCCTGAAATTTTAGAAGCCCATTGATATTTCTGTTCAAGCCATATTGATATAGCAACAGAACCACACATAATCGATAACAAAGCCCACGTATTATCAGCACTAATAAGTGTATCCATAACACACTTCCTCCTTCATAATTTCTATGCTACTTATTGTAGCACACTTAAATCATATTATGTTAATAATCACATAATATTCTTGTTACTTGATGTAATTTTCTTTATAAAAAAAGATGAACTATAAAAGTTCATCTTTCCTAACTTACTTATTTAATGCTTCCATTAGTGCGTCTAGGTTTAATCCATGTACCATAGCAGCTTCTTCGATAGTTTCTGCTTGTGCAGATGGACAACCAACACAACCCATACCAAAGCTCATTAATACTTCTGCCTTACTAGCATCTATTCTAATAACTTCTCCAATTGTCATGTCCTTAGTTATCATGGTGTTCACCTCTTTTTTTGCTATCTAATTTTATTATCTTATAAAAATTATATTTTATTCAATATTTAATGTCAAGCAAAGCAGTCGGAATTAAAGTTCAGCTACTCTTATAGTTTGATCTCTCTTTGGTCCAACTGAAACAATTGATATTCTAGTATCAGTAAACTCAGATATTCTCTTTAAATACTTCTTAGCATTCTCAGGTAATTCATCATAACTTCTAGCATCTGCTACAGATTTATCCCATCCGTCAAATACTTCATATATTGGTTCACATTTTGCAAGGTCTTCAAGGCTTGCTGGGAAGTAATCAATAATCTTTCCATCAAACTTATATCCAACACATACATTAATTTTATCTAATCCCGCTAATGTATCTATCTTAGTAACTGCTAACGAAGTTAATCCGCTTACTCTTACTGCAGTCTTTACAATAACTAAATCAAGCCATCCACATCTTCTAGCTCTTCCAGTAGTTACTCCATATTCATGACCTTCATTTCTTATCCATTCTCCAATTTCATCATTTAATTCAGTTGGGAATGGTCCTTTACCAACTCTTGTTGTATATGCCTTAGCTATACCTACTGCATTAGTAATCATGTTTGGTCCTATACCAACACCATTACTTACTCCTCCTGCTGTAGTATTAGATGAAGTTACATAAGGATATGTACCATAATCAATATCTAATAACATACCTTGAGCACCCTCAAATAAAACTGTTTTTCCTGCCTTTATTTCATCATATATCTTAACTGATGTATCCTGAACAAATGGTCTTAATTTCTTAGCATATTCTTTATATTGTGCTAATATCTCTTCAACATCAAGTGCTTCACCACCATATACCTTAGTGATATAAGCATTCTTAATCTCCATATTTTGTCTTAATTTTTCTTCAAAGACTTCTTCATGCATAAGATCACAAACTCTTATACCTGATCTTTCTATTTTATCTGTATAGCAAGGTCCAATTCCTTTACCAGTTGTTCCAATATCGTTCTTTCCTCTTGCTTTTTCTTTTAATTTATCTAAAACTTTATGATAAGGCATTATTAAATGTGCTCTATCACTTATTAATAACTTATCAGGTGTTACCCTTACACCTTCCCCTTCTAAATATCCTATTTCTTCAAATAAGGCTTGTGGATCTAACACAACCCCATTTCCTATAACATTTAATTTGTCATCGTATAAAATACCTGAAGGAATTAAATGAAGTTTATATTGCTTATCTCCTACTTCTACAGTATGGCCTGCATTATTTCCTCCTTGAAATCTAACAACATCATTTGCTTCTTCAGCAAGATAATCTGTTAATTTCCCTTTTCCTTCATCGCCCCATTGAGCCCCTAAAACAATAAATGCTGACATATAATAATGCCTCCTTTTGAAATATCTCTTCTTAAATACTAACAAAGCGAAACAAATAGGTCAATACATAAGTCGAATATTTATAACTTTATTATCAAGAAGGTTCGTTGCATACTTTCATGTTGATAAATTGATATTTACTTATTTTATTAATCAAAACACTTTTAAAACGTGTACTTAAGCCAATACATTCTTTATTATATAAAGAAAATATTATTTATCAGAATACAATTGTATTTTACTGGTATAATTAACCTAATAATGGGAGGAGGGGGACGTTTATGAAAGTAAAGTATTTATTAAACAAAAACTTAAGGAATCACTATCGCAAAGTATTTGATGGAATTGCTAATGGCAGAAAAAGAGCCTTAGATACCTGGTTTAATGACAAATGGAATCAATTAGACAATATCAAAAATTCTCTTTTACTTCTTAATAGTGATACAACAATCAATAGCTTTCTTGAAGAAGCAATTAAAAAACATTCGGATTTTTGTGAATTATTCATAATAAACCATGAAGGTATAGTTACTATTTCATCTTGTAATAAGCATATAGGTTTAGATATGAGTTTTTTACCTAACTTAGAACGTGGGCTAAAGGAACAACCATTAATGTATGGACCTTATATTGATAAAAACACATTAGATATTGATTTAACTTCAAAACACTTTTACGATGAAGTTACATTAATGTTTTCAATTCCTTGCAGAAATAAAAATAATGAATTACAAATTCTCTGTGCACGAGTGTTAAATGATGATATGAGCAATGTAATCCAGGATGAAGACACTCATATTTATAAAGATTCTGGTGATAACTATCTATTCATGGTTAAATCCAATAGAAATATTCCTAAAGGTACTGCATTATCAAGAAGTAGATTTGAAGATGATACCTTCACATTAGGTGATAATTTAAAAGCAGGTATTAAAACAAAAAAATACGGAATAGTTAAGATAGAAAAACATACAGAATTTGAAATAATATTTACAGATCCTGAAACAAATGAACTTCATACAGGTATAAAAAACACAATAGATAACGGAGAAAACCTTGATAGTTGGCCCGGTTATCCTGACTATAGACATATAATGGTTGGTGGTAAAGGTGTATTAATAACCCCACCTAACTGTGATGAAGTTTGGGGAATGATGTGTGAAGCTGATATAGATGAACTCTACAAATTTACTAGTATTGATTTAAAGCTTCCTTTAACAATCTCCTGCTCAGGAGCTGCTTTGTTCTTCATTAATTACATAACAAATAACTACTTCTCAAAACAAAATATAATCTGTACAATAATCTGTTGGATTTGTTTAAGCATAATCACCTTTTTTGCATCACGAAATATTATCACAAAGCCTTTAAGTTCAACTATTAATATACTTGAAAATATGGCCGAAGGAGAAGGTGATTTAACAAGTAGAGTTCATAAATTATCTTCTGATGAAGTAGGTGAATTATCTAAATGGTTTAACAAATTTATAAACAATCAAATGCACATGTTATCTAGAGTAAAAGAATCTTCAACAGCAACAAAAAAATCAATAAGTTTAGTTTCTTCAATAAGTAACAATGTAAAAAATGGCATGGATGATATACAAAGTACTGTTGTTAATTTATTAGAAAATGCTGAATATCAAAATTCGGTATTTCAAAATACACGAAATAACTTTTCTCAAATTTCAGATTCAATAGATGAAATGAATAATTTTATTTCAGAAATAGTATCACTAATAAGTTCTACAAATAGCAATGCTTCTACTGCCAAAGGATTATCAAACGACGTACTTAGTAATATGAATGATCTTACTTCAACTATCGAAAGTACTGTAAATTCTATAAATATACTTAAAGACAATTCAAATAAAATTACAGATGTAATAAATTTAATAAATAATATTAGCCAACAGACTCAATTACTATCATTAAATGCATCAATAGAATCTGCTAGAGCCGGAGAAGCAGGAAAAGGATTTGCCGTAGTAGCTGATGAAATTTCAAAACTTGCTCTTCAAACACAAGAGGCAACAAAGTCAATCACTGATGTAATCAATACTGTCAAATCTGAAACTGAAACAACTTTTAATTATGCTGAAAAAATGACTAAAAAAATTAATATTTCACGAATGAGCGTAAAAAATACTATAGATTCATTTGAAAATATTAATTCAGATATTAATGTATTATCTAACTCAATAAATTCAATATCAACTCTTATTCAAAATGAAAACAAAAACTTTAATGAAGTTATGTCTAATATAAATAGTTTGGCAAATAAGATTAAGCTATCTACTAAAAATACTTCTAAAGAGAGTAAGGAATCACTTGATTCAGTTAATGAAATATTATATGAGATTAACAATTTGAATCTTTCTACTAAGATTTTAGAAAATGCATCTGAAACTCTTTATACTTTGGTTGATTCATTTACATTAAAGTAAATATAAATACAAAAAAAGGTATTGCAATTCAAAATGCAATACCTTTTTATATTAATGACCTATATCCAGATCACCAAATTTACTGAATTGACCAAGCCATGCCATCTTAACAGTCCCTACTGGGCCATTTCTTTGCTTAGCTATGATACATTCTGCTATTCCTTTATCTTCACTTTCCTTATCATAGTATTCATCTCTATAAAGGAACATAACAACGTCAGCGTCCTGCTCAATTGACCCAGATTCTCTAAGGTCAGAAAGCATTGGTCTATGGTCTGCTCTTTGTTCTGGTGCACGGGATAACTGAGATAGAGCTATAACTGGACACTGCATTTCTTTAGCTAATGCCTTTATAGATCTTGATATCTCAGATACTTCTTGTTGTCTATTATCTGGATTAGATCCTGACATTAATTGAAGATAGTCAATTAATATTAAATCTATTCCATATTCCATTTTTAATCTTCTACACTTAGATCTCATTTCCATTACTGATACACCAGCAGTATCATCTATGTATATTTTAGCTTTTGACAAAGGACCTGTTGCTCGTGCAATGTTTTCCCAGTCTTTATCTTCAAGATTACCAGTTCTAAGCTTAAGCATATCAACATTAGCTTCAGAACACAAAAGCTTATATGCTAACTGTTCCTTAGACATTTCCAGAGAAAATATAACTACACTTTTACCTTCTCTAAGAGCAGCATTTTCTGCTATATTAAGGGCAAATGTTGTTTTTCCCATAGAAGGTCTGGCTGCAATAAGAACCATATCACCTTTTTGGAAACCTGATGTCTTTGCATCTAAATCTCTAATTCCAGAACCAACACCTGTAATTTCACCCTTGTTATTGAAAAGTCTTTCTATTTCTAAAAATCCTCTTTCAAGTACAACACTTAGTGGTTCAAAATCACTTGTGCTTCTTTTTTCGGCAATATCAAAAATTTTCTTTTCCGCATGATCAAGTACATCCGCTACTTTTCCTTGTTTATTGTAACTATCTTCAATAATAGATGTTGAAGCTTTAATAAGCTTTCTTAATGTTGATTTTTGTTCAACAATCTCTATATATGAAGAAAGGTTTGCAGTAGTTGGTACGGAAGAACTTAATTCTGTAATATAAGTTACTCCTCCGGCCTTTTCTAATTGATCATTAGATTTTAGATACTCTAATAATGTTAATAGGTCCACAGCCATATCATTTTTAAACATTTCTGATATAGCTTTGAAGATAATTTTATGTCCATCTCTATAAAAGTCGTTTTCTTCTAACTTTTCTGCAACTTTTACAATAGCATTCTTATCTATAATCATTGAACCTATTACCGATTGCTCAGCTTCTATACTTTGAGGTAAACTTCTCATTACTGATTCATCCAAGATTACCCCTCCATTCTATTTTTCAAAAACTATTTCCATTAATTCTTCTATCTTACTAACAGTCTTTACTTCTATATCTGTTAATCCAGTTGGAATTTGTGCTTCATTTTCTTTAGGAACTAAAACAAGCTTTATGCCTTTTCTTCTAGCTCCATATACCTTTTCAAATATACCACCTACAGGTTTTACTGTACCTCTTAATGATATTTCCCCGGTAATAGCAATATCCTGTCTAAGTGGTTTATTCAATAATGCACTAACTACACATATAGTAATAGCTGCTCCTGCTGAAGGACCATCAATCTTTCCTCCACCAACAACATTTACATGTATATCATAATCTTTAATATCCTTATCAGTTAATTTTCTAATTACTGAAGCTGCATTAAATACTGAATCTTTTGCCATTGATCCTGCTGTCTCATTAAATCTAACAGTACCAGTGCCTTTTTTCTTAGCAGGGAATACTGCTGCTTCAATTTCTATAGTAGATCCTAAAAATCCACTTACTCCTAGACCATTAACATGACCTACTTCATATTCTGTTTCTTCATCAATTCTTTCAAGAGGAACATATCTTCCGATAGAAATAACCTCTTCTATATCTTTAAGCTTTATTTGAATATTTTCTGCATTCTCATTGTTTTCACTATATAAAGCAAAACCATATGCATCTGTAAGCATATTAACCGCTTTTCTACCTTCTATTGTATATCTGCTTATAAGTTCAGATACACCTTCTTCTAGTGAAACATTAAGCTTTTCAGCTGCATTTTCAACTATTTGTTGAACATCTTTAGCTGACAGTGGTTCAAAATATACTTCTGTACATCTTGATCTTAACGCTGGATTTATTTCACCTGGTTCTCTTGTAGTTGCACCAATTAAAACAAAATCTGCAGGTGCACCGTTATCAAAAAGATATTTGATATACTTTGGAATATTTTCATCATCAGGATCATAATAAGAAGATGAAAATTCCACTCTCTTATCTTCAAGAACCTTTAATAATTTATTTTGTAATATTGTATCAAGCTCACCTATTTCATCAATAAACAAAATACCACCATGAGCTTCTGTTACTAAACCTGGTTTTGGTTCTGGTACTCCAATTTCAGCAAGATCTCTTTTACTACCTTGATATATTGGATCGTGAACTGAACCTAATAATGGATTAGTTATTTCTCTTGGATCCCATCTTAAAGTAGTTCCATCAACTTCAACAAACTTAGAATCTTCATCAAATGGAGTATAAGATAACTTCTTAGATTCCTTCAATGCAAGTCTTGCAGCTGTAGTTTTACCTACTCCTGAAGGTCCATAAAGTATGATATGCTGAGGATATGGTGAAGATAATTTTGATAAAAGAGACTTAACAGCTCTCTCTTGACCAACTATCTCCGAAAGTTCCTCCGGTCTTAAAAGGCTCATAATATTTTTGCTTGTAACCTTACTATCTAACTTTACTAAATCATCATACTTCTTTTTAGTTTTCTTATTTTCTGTACCTTTTTGTTTTTTGATTACAGATAATTTTACTTCATCAATATACTTTTCTTGCTTTTCAACAATTGATTTTTCAACTTCTGCTTCAATCTTACCTTGAATATATCTTCTTGCTATATTTTCAGAAATCCAATCAACTGTATCTTCTAGAACTTTATCAAGTTCTTCTTCCTTTGGTATTACTTCTAATCCTTTACCATCGGAAGCAATCATATTTAAAGCATATATCCTTTCACACACATTTGGTGAATTTACATACTTTTGAAGCTTAAATTTTACTGTTCTAGCTCTAATAGCACCTTTATCTAATACATTTTCAAGTATTTCAAAAAGCACATTAATTTGAGATTCTTTGCTCAAATCACCATCTAATACATCTTTCAAGAACTTTGCTTCATCCTTAAAGTTCATGTTATTCCTCCTTATTATTGTGGGACAACAATAACTTTCATTTTAGTTGCAACTTCTGGATATAATTTAACTTCTATTTCAAATGTTCCTGCAACTTTTATTGTATCCATAACAACTTTTTTCTTATCTACTTCTACATTGTATTGCTTTTTAATTAACTCAGCTACATCTTTGCTAGTTATTGCTCCGAATAGCTTTCCATTTTCACCAGTTTTACTTGATATTTTAACTTCTTTTCCCTTAAGCTCTGCCGCAAGTTTTTGAGCAGCTTCTATTTCAGCTAATTTTTGCTTTCTTTCATTTTCCTTTTGATTATTTAAAATATGAAGATTTGCATCTGTAGCTTCCTTTGCTAACTTTCTTGGGAATAAGAAATTTCTTGCATATCCATCTGATGTGTTTATAACATCACCTTTTTTACCTATCTTTTTAACATCTTGTAATAAAATTACTTTCATTGTTGTTCACCTACCCTTAAATATTTAGCCATTGCATCTTCTAGTTTTGGCATAACTTCATCTATAGTTGTATTTAATATTTTAGTACCAGCAATATTCATATGGCCTCCGCCACCTAGTGCTTCTAAAACTATTTGAACATTAATATCTCCTATAGACCTTCCACTAATTTGAACATCTCCATTAATATTTGCTAAAACAAAACTTGCTAATATTCCAGAAATATTAAGAAGTTCATCTGCTGCTTTAGCAATAATAACAGTATCAACATTATCAGGACATACAGCTATCGCAGTATTTCCCTCATTATCCAGTTTAGCTGATTTTATAGTTTCAGCTATAAGTAAATAATCATCCAGAGTATCTGCAAACATCTTTTTAACTTCTACAGTATCGCCACCTCTATTTCTTAAAAATGAAGCAGCTTCAAAAGTTCTAACTCCTGTTTTAAAAGAGAAGTTCTTTGTATCCATATAAATACCAGCAAGAAGTCCATCTGCATCTTCTTTTGATAACTTTGGCTTTTCCATTATATATTGTACTATTTCTGTTATCATTTCTGAAGTTGATGATGCATATACTTCAATATAATTTAACATTGTACCTTCTATTATATCAGGACTTCTTCTGTGATGGTCAATTATAACTTTTCTTTTTGCCTTTTCAACTAGATTTTTATTACTAACATAGCTCTTATTATGGACATCTACTACAATTATTAATGTTTCATCATCTAGTTCACTTTCTGCTGTCTCTCCTGAAATAAATCTATCATGATATTGTTCTAAATTTTTAATTTTATTCAGAAAATACTCTATTTCAGTATTATCATCATTTAAAACAATTTTAGTCTCTTTTCCAAGCTGTATTATAGTTGATGAAAGAGCTACTGCTGAACCAAAGCAATCCATATCAGGACTCATATGACCAACTATAAAAACTTTGCTACTTTCATAAATTAACTCTTTTAATGCATGAGAAATTACTCTAGCCCTTACTCTTGTTCTCTTTTCAAATTCTTTAGTATTTGCACCGAAGAACTTAATTTCATCATTACTCTTTATAACAACTTGATCTCCACCTCTACCTAATGCAAGTTCTTTTGCCACTGTAGCAAAATCATTATTTTCTTGTGGAGATAATCCATTCCTCCCAATTCCAATACTTAGTGTTAAATTGAGTTTATTTCCTTTATCAATTTTAGATATTTCATCTAAAATACTAAAATTATTTTCTATTTCACTTTTTATATATCTATCTTGAACAGATAATACATACTTATTAGTATCATATTTTTTTGACATTGCTTTAAGTCTATGAGCATAAGCATTTATAGTACGTTCTATTTCAGCTACCACCAAAGGCTTATCTTCTTCATCAGTAGTATCTAAAACTTCAACCAAATTATCAACTTCTATTAATACAACACTTTCTCTAATATCATCTAATCCTATTAATTCTGTTACATCATTAAAGCATAAAAGCCTAAATACATTTTCTTCTTTTTGAATTTTTCTACTTGTTACATCATAAAATACTTCACGTATCTTAAGCCTTTGATGAAATATTTCTGTATCGTCCAATATCTTTTCTATGTCTAGTGTTGATATAATATCTATTATATTTCCTCCAATTGAAATCTGCTCTTTATCTAATAATTTGAATTTATTGTTATACCAAATAATCTCACCATTTTCTTTGATAAGAACAATAGGCATCGAAATACTGCCTAAATTATCAGAAATTTTTTCATTAATATTTCTGATAAATTCTTGAGTATTATGCTCTTTCCTCTTATATGAATACAATAGATATAAACTATAAACTAGGTCTACTAAAAGAACTATTATTGCTAATATTTCATATTCATAATGTACTAAATACATTATTGTAATTATTAGAACGAGTTGAAATATATATGGCTGAAATACTTTAAGCTTTTTCATGTCATATCCTCCTAAGTAATACCCTATTCTCTCCTATTACCTATATAATTTTTTAATTCACTAAGACTCTTACCTTCTTTTTCAACTTCATCTTCTGCTTTGATTCCTAATTCTAACTTTTTCTTTACTGTATGATCTATTTCAGGTAATGAATATCCAAGTTTTCTTCCTAAAACATATAATATTATTATTGCTCCTGAAATACATTCTAATATAGCATCTTGTGCTACATTACTGCCTTTGGTCAATAGTCTAAAAAATTCTCCAATAATACAAAGTAATTGGGCTTTTAAATTTTCTATTATCTTTATGTTTCCCATAATATTGAGTTCTTTACGTTTCATAACTTCTCACACCCCTGTTTTCCCTTGTATATCTATTGTAAATTTTTTTTAAGGCTATTGCAACAATATAAAAACTCTTTTTACATTTTTTGTAAAACCAACTTTTTTTATAACAAAAAAACCTCTGACTTTCATCAGAGGTTTTATTATTACTACTCAGTTGTGAATGGTAATAATGCTATATTTCTTGATCTCTTAATTGCTAAAGTTAATTCTCTTTGGTGCTTAGCACAAGTTCCAGAGATTCTTCTTGGTAGTATCTTACCTCTTTCAGTAACATACTTTCTTAACTTAGCAACATCTTTGTAATCTATCTTTTCAGCTTTATCTGAACAGAAAGCACATACTTTCTTTCTAGATCTTCTCATCTTACCATTAGGTCTTCTGCCATCTTTCACTATGTTTCCCTCCTTACCTTAAAAAATTAGAACGGCATATCTCCATCATCTACAGGAGTTATGTCATCATTGAAGCTTCCGCCACTGAACGGATCGTTCTTAGGCTCTGCCGAATAATTAGAATTAGATCCACCATTAAATGAATCTGAATGGTTACCTCCGTTACCAGAACCAATGAATTCAAAACTTTCTACAGCAACATCAGTTGTGTATCTCTTTGTTCCATCTTGAGCATCGTAGCTACCAGTTCTAATACTTCCAGTAACAGCAATTTGTCTACCTTTAGTTAGGTATTGAGATATTGTTTCAGCAGTTTTACCAAAAGCTACGCAATTAATAAAATCTGTCTCATCCTTTTTGAATTGTCTATTTACAGCCACAGTAAATCTGCTAACAGCAGTACCACTTCCAGCAGCAAATCTTAATTCTGGATCTTTTGTAAGTCTTCCTATAAGAATAACCTTATTCATTACAATACCCCCAATTATGCTTCTTCTTTAACTATGATGTGTCTCATAACACCATCAGTAATTCTAAATATTCTGTCTAATTCTCTTGGTAATTCTGAATCAGCAGTGAAGTTTACTAAAGTGTAGTAACCTTCGTTTACTTTTGCAATTTCATAAGCAAGCTTTCTCTTACCCCAGAAATCAACATTTTCAACAGTTCCACCACCATTTTCAATTACACCCTTAAACTTTTCGATGTTAGCTTTAACAGTTTCTTCATCAAATGATGGGTTTAGTATGAATATAGTTTCGTACTTTCTCATCTAATTCACCTCCTCCCCTTGGACTAACGGCTGTGCTTTACACAGCAGGGATTACAATTCATAATTTTATCATTATGTTTTAACATTTTCAAGCTTTTTTCTTTTTTGTTATTTGTAAATTTTGTAAATTTTTTAAATTAAATTTATTATTCTGCATGCTTAACTATTTTCTTTGCACCTTTAACAAATTTTGAACGAGGTATCATTACTATTCTAGAGCAACCTACACATTTAATTTTCACATCTGCCCCAACTCTAATTATTTCAAATTCATTACTTCCACAAGGATGTTGTTTTTTCATTTCAACTATATCACCCAAATTAAATGATTCTATCATCTATTTTTCCCTCCTACTTATTAATTAATTCCGTCTTTGGATAAGGCGCATATATCCCTTCCTTCTCCAATTCCTCTTTCAATATTTTTCTAAGCTTTGCTTCCATTCTAAATTGCATTAATGACTTACTTCTTCCATATACTCTTATTGTTACTCCAGATGGATTTAATGAATTAACGCCAAAGACATCAATAGGTTCTGTTATTTCTTCATTTTCTTGTTCAAATTTTTCACTTACTCTTTTTATGATTTTCATAGCTTTATCTATATCATCTTCATATGGTATTTCTATGTCTACGGTAAATCTTATATTACCTCTTGAAAAATTTGTAACTTCTGAAACTGTTCCATTTCGCATGATATGAAGTGCTCCACTGAAATCTCTTATAGTTGTGCTTCGTATTCCTATACTTTCTACTATACCAGAAAATGTTCCTATTTTTACATGATCTCCAACTGCATATTGATTTTCAAATAGAATAAAGAATCCATTAATAACATCATTAACTAAGTCTTTAGCTCCAAGACCTACTATTGCTGCACCACCTACACCAGCGACTCCAAAAGATACATTTGTAAATACAGATATAATAGAAAATGCACCTATAAAATATGTAGTATACTTCAAAATGCTCTTCATTACTGCGCCTAATGTAATTGCTTTCTTATCATCTAATGAAAATCGAGCATCGCTTTTAACTTGTCTCTTAACAAATTTATTAATTAATGCATTACCTATTTTAATAATTAAAAACATTAAAATAATTATTATTGCGACATGAATTAATTTTCCTATAAATTTATTAACTTCCTCCATGGTTATGGAAAATTTCCCTATATTAAGCGACTCTGCCTCAGTATTCAACCCAAATAATCTTATCATATATCCCTCCTTATACTATTTGTTCATATGAATTACTAGTTCTATGATATATTTCTTTATATATTAATAAATTTTCCTTTACTATTTTATCTACATCCACTTTATCCTCAAATCTAGTGCAAATACCACAACTTTGAGTAATGGATGTAGGAGTAGGCATAATTCTAAAATTAAAATTATTCTCATTCAATATTTTTTCTGCTGCCATAGCATCTTGAGTGTTTTTATATACAATAATATAATAATCCATTGTTTTTTCCTCCTTTATTAACTTTTGAATTATATATATTATATCATTATTTCACATCTTTTAATTTGTAAATTAAATATTAATATCTTAAAATAAGAATTGTATTTTAAAGTAACATTACTCATTACTATAATTAAATACATATTCTCAATTATAAATAACTGGATGGTGAACTTAGTGGATATTTATTTAGATAATGCCAGCACGACTTTTCCAAAACCTAAAGTTGTTGCTGATTCAATATATAACTACATTGTTAATGTAGGTGGTAATGCTAACAGATCAAATTATTCTAATTCTTTAGAAAGTAGTAGAAGTCTTTATGTTTCACGTGAAACAATTTGTAACTTCTTTAATTTTAATAATCCTAACAATGTGATTTTCACAAATAATATTACAACATCTTTAAATACCTTAATAAAAGGAATTCTTAAATCAGGTGATCATGTCATAACATCTTCAATGGAACATAATTCAGTACTAAGACCATTAATGCAATGTAAAAATGATTTAGGAATTGAAATTAGTATTGTTCAAGCTGATCAAAAAGGTTTTATAAATCCTAAAGACATAGAAAATGAAATTAGACCCAACACAAAATTAATAGTAATATCACATGCTTCTAATGTTACTGGTTCTATACAAGATATTAAATCAATAGGTGATATCTGCTTTAAAAATAATATTTTCTTTGTTGTAGATTCAGCGCAATCCGCCGGAATGATACCTATAGACATGAAAGAAATCAAAGCTAACGCTATTGCTTTTACTGGTCACAAAAGTTTATTAGGTCCACAAGGTATTGGTGGATTTATAATAGATGATGAATTAAATAAAAACTGTACGCCTCTAGTCGTAGGGGGAACAGGTAGTCTTTCGCACTCCATGACTCAACCAGATTTTCTTCCGGATAAATTCGAATCTGGAACAATGAATATGCCTGGAGTTATTGGATTATTAAATAGTATAAAATATTTAAATGAAATCGGAATAGAACATATAAAAAATCATGTATCTACACTAAGAGGAAAGCTTTTAGATGGATTACTTAATATTGATGGAATTACTGTCTATGGTGATTTGAATAATTTAAATTCAACTACATGTTTATCTTTTAATTATAAAAACCTTGATCCTTCAGAAGTAGCTTACATACTTGAATCAGAAGGTATAAAAACGCGTGCTGGTTTACATTGTGCTCCACTAGCTCATAAATCAATTAATACATTTCCTACAGGTACTGTTAGATTGAGTCTAAGTTATTTTAATACTATCGATGATATTAATTATACGTTAAAAATATTAAATAATTTTAAGTTATAGATTAAATGCATAAAATCCTCCTATACTGTCTATAATCCAGTATAGGAGGATTTCTTATGAAAAATTCAGATACATGCTTTTATGTTGATGCAACATCAGATAACTCTGCATTACAAATAAAAGATTACTTAATTAAAGAACTAAAACCAATTGTTAAAAGTAATCGTCCAATAATATTTTTATGCATCGGTACTGATAGATCAACTGGAGATTCTTTAGGTCCATTAGTTGGACATAAATTAAGCCAACTCAAAAGAGAAAATTTTTATGTATTTGGTAATTTATCGAATCCAGTGCATTCAAAAAATCTTGTTTCAATATTAAACAAGATACAATTAACTTTTGATAATCCATACATTGTTGCTATTGATGCTTGTTTAGGTTCCTTAAAAAATATTGGAAAAGTCTTTATAGAAAAGAAACCTCTTATGCCTGGTGCAGCTATGAATAAAGATTTACCATCTGTAGGAGATATGAGCATTACAGGTATTGTTAACATATCAGGATCTTTTGAATTTATGGTTTTACAAAATACAAGATTATATACTGTGATGTTACTAGCTGATGCAATTGCTACTGCAATTTATCACTTTATATTAAAATCTTCAAAAGGTCGAAAAAGACTCATTGATATAATTGAAAGTAAATATATATCATCTACAGAAATAAAAAACTGATGACTAATTAGATAGTCATCAGTTTTTTATTATTCAGTCTCTACAACTGTACCTTTATTAACTGCTTGATTTAACACATGAATTTCCTCTTCTGATAAATCGTATCTTGAAATACCTTTATCAATTGGTTTCGCATATGTAGTACTTTCTTGTCTTCCATATATACCTGTAATCATAACACCATCATTATGTTCATCTAATATTGCTATAGAAAAACTCAAATCACTACCAATGTCTTCAAAAGCTTTATATCTCATAATAGCAACTTTTTGAACACATTCTTTTACCTTTTCTCTTATATCATCACATTTCTTAAGAGCTTCTTCAGAATTAACATTAGCTTTTTCAATATTATCTAATTGCTCAATTATCATTTCTTCTAAATTTTTATTAGAAACTCCTCTCATCATTTTTCTGTATCTAGCTTCAACTCTATTTACAGCCTTAAATAATGATATAACTAAAATAAGTAATAAAAATATTATTACTGCCATACCACATAAAATATATGGTGTAAAATCATTTAATATATTTATAAAACTTTCCAAGTAGATTCATCCTTTCACAAACAAAATGTTTCACGTGAAACATTCTATAAATTGATTATATCTAAAATTCTTTGAAGATCTTCTTCTGAATAATATTCAATTTCTATTTTTCCTTTGTTCTTCTTAGCACTTAAGTTAACTTTTGTACCGAAGTAATTTTGTAATCTATCTTTTATATCTTTATAATATGGATTTAATTCCTTTTTTTCATCAAATTTAATTTTGCCACCATCTTGTGCCGCCATCATATTCTTTACTATTTTTTCTAATTCACGAACAGAAAGTTTTTCATCAATAACTCTTTGGGCCACCTCATATTGAACATCTTTTAATTGAATTCTAAGTAACGCTCTTCCATGACCTTCACTAAGAACACCGTCAACTAAATACTGTTGAACACGCTCATCCAAATTAATAAGTCTCATAGAATTAGTTATACTAGTTCTAGATTTGCCCAATCTTTTACTCAATTCTTCTTGAGTTAAGTTGAATTCAGATAATAGCTTCATATATGCTAGAGCTTCTTCAATAGGATTTAAATCTTGTCTTTGAATATTTTCAATTAATGATATTTCAAGCACTTGCTTATCAGTTAATTCCATCACAATAGCAGGTACTTCTTTAAGTCCAACTAACTTCGCAGCTCTCCATCTTCTTTCTCCTGCGACAATAACATAACCATCTTCAACTTTTCTTAAAATTAATGGTTGAATAATTCCGTTATGCTTAATCGATTCTGCAAGCTCAGCTATTTTCTCATTATCAAAAGTTTTTCTAGGCTGTTCACTATTATTTTTTATTTCATTAATAGAAACCATCAAGTTATTATTCTTTTCTTCTTTTAAAGTATCTTCTGGAATAAGAGCTCCTAATCCTTTTCCCAAAGCAAATTTCTTACTCATCCTATTTCACCTTTAATTTTTGCCTTTCTAAAAACTCCTTTGTAAAATTCATATACGCATCTGCACCTTTACACTTTTCATCATATAACATAATTGGAAGTCCAAAGCTAGGTGATTCTGCTAACCTAATATTTCTTGGTATTGTTGTATTAAACATTAATTCCTTGAAATACTTCTTAACTTCTTTATAAACTTCATTACTTAAATTAGTGCGATAATCATACATAGTCATAACAACACCTTCAAATTCTAGTTCTTTGTTAAGAGACTTTTTAACCAATTGTACTGTATTCATTAATTGTCCAACACCTTCTAGTGCATAAAATTCACACTGAATAGGAATAAGAACAGAATTACTAGCTGTTAATGCATTTATAGTTAAAAAACCTAGTGATGGAGGACAATCTATAAATATAAAATCATACTCTTCATCAAGAGCTTCAATTTTATTTTGTAAAATATGTTCTCTATTTTCTTTTCCTATAATTTCAACTTCTGCTCCTGCTAATTCCATTGTAGAAGGTGCAATTGAAAGATTTTGAATCAAATCACTTTTTATAATAACATCATTAAGTGAAGTATCACCTGTTAATACATCATACATTGATAACTCTAAATTTCTTTTGTCTAACCCTAATCCGCTTGTTGTATTACCTTGGGGGTCAATATCTAAAGTCAAAACTTTATACCCTTCCATTGCTAGATAAGAACATAAATTTATGTTAGTGGTTGTTTTTCCAACTCCACCTTTTTGATTAAATATACAAATTACCTTCATATAAAGCTCCAATCTATTAGAGCCTACACCCCCTTTCCCTTATTAATATTATATATATTTTTATACCATAATAAAAGAAAATTTCTAAAAAAAAAGTAGCATTGACTCACATTTAAGAAAAAATTAAAAGTTATCATTGCTACTTTTTAGTATCTTACCATATTTATTTTTTATTCTTAGGAATATTTACTGTAATTTGAATATATTCTTCTTTTTCATCAAACTTATAAGCCGCTGGAATATTAAATTTATCAAATACTTGCTTTATTGTATTCACATATAACTTAGCTGGAAAAACAGACTTGATATTTTTCTTATTCTTACCATTTAATTCTTTGCCTGCAAGCTTTAATAATTCCTTATTTATTAATTCTTCTGTCTTCTTTACATTAAGTCCTTTACTAACTACTTTCTCTACAACTTTTAATTGTAACTTTTCATCAGATAAACTCAATAGAGCTCTTGCATGTCTTTCAGTTAAATTATTCTCCAAACATATTTCTCTAACATTTGGTGACAATTTCAAAAGTCTAAGTTTATTAGCAATAGTAGACTGTTTCTTTCCCATTTTGACTGCAATTTCTTCTTGCGTAAAATGATGATCTTTAATTAAGTTATAATAAGCTTCTGCCTCTTCAATAAAATTCAAATCTTCTCTTTGTAAATTTTCTAATAACGCAATTTGAGCAGATTCTGTATCGCTAATATCAACAACAGCACATGGTACTTCGACTAATTCAGCAAGTCTTGCCGCTCTCCATCTTCTTTCTCCTGCAACTAGTTCAAAGATACTTCCACGTCTTCTGACAGTTAAAGGTTGTATTATTCCATGCTCTTTAATTGATTGCGATAATTCCTCTAAAGCCTCTTCTTTAAAGTATTTACGAGGTTGATACGTATTGGGAATTATATCATCAATTTTTACCTTTATTATTTCATTACTCATATTACCCAACCATCCTTATATTTTTACTTCTGTATCTATTAATATAGTTCTATATATATTAATATTTTCCTTCTTTTTACATTTATTTTTTAAATATTTTTTTTTGTTTAAAATAAAATCTCTTATTCTTCTATTTTAAAGGTTTCTTTGTAACAATTCCTGCTTTTCTAGGGTATGATGAAGGACATTCTTTTACCTTATCAACTATTACAATATTATGTTTCAAATCTGTACCTTCAATTTCTACTTCTATAACATCCTTTAGCTTTCCACCTAGTACTCCTAATGCATTTTTAGAATTCGCAAGTTCCTCTTCAATTGCAGGTCCTTTTAAAGCTACAAAATGTCCACCTACCTTTATATAAGGTATACAGAATTCTGCCAAAACTGTCATATTAGCAACAGCTCTTGAAGTGGCAATGTCAAAGTTTTCTCTTAATTCCTTTATTCTGGCACCATCTTCTGCTCTAGAATGAATTGTTTTTACATTTGTTAATCCTAAAGCATTAACAACTATATTTAAAAAATTAATTCTCTTATTTAATGAATCTAATAAAGTCACACTTAAATCTGGTCTCATTATAGCTATTGGTATACCAGGAAAGCCAGCTCCTGTGCCAACATCAATTAAACTAGAAGCGCTCTTAAGTTCGTTGCTTTTAAAAGCTTTGATACAGTCTATAAAATGTTTCTTTATAAATTCTTCATCCTCAGTTATAGCTGTAAGGTTAATCTTTTGATTCCACTCCTGAACTAATTTCATGTACTTTATAAACTGATCATACTGCTTTTCTGATAGTTCCATATCAACATCATTCGCAGCTTGTTTCATTATATCGAAAAAGCTCATACATTACCTCCTGAGTTATTTATTTTTTCCATATTGATGTTCTAAATAAATTAGTAACACCGAAATATCTGCCGGAGATACCCCTGAAATTCTAGAAGCCTGCCCAATACTAATAGGTCTAATATTAGATAATTTTTGAATAGCTTCAGTTCTTAATCCTTTAACATCAGAATAATCTAAATCTGTTGGGATAAGCTTCTTTTCAAATTTCTTGAATTGTCCAACTTGTTCTAATTGGCTATTAATATAGCCTTCATACTTAGCAATAATATCAACTTGTTCACCAATATCACGACTAAGTTCCCCTCTTTCAGGATCTAATGGTTCTAATGAAAAATAATTTAATTCTGTTCTCTTAATTAATTCGTAGAACCTAGTTGGTTTCTTTAATTCAGCTGAACCTAAAGAAACTAAAAATTCATTTACTTCCTTTTTGTTAGTTACTTGAAGATCTTTTAATCTTTGAACTTCATCTTCTATAGCTTTTTTTCTAGCCAAGAATTTATTATATCTTTCTTCTGTAACTAATCCTACTTTATGACCAATTTCAGTTAATCTGAAATCTGCATTATCTTGTCTTAATAATAGTCTATATTCAGCTCTAGAAGTCATCATCCTATATGGTTCATTAGTACCCTTTGTAACTAAATCATCAATTAATACTCCAATATAAGCATCTGAACGAGTAAGTATTAAAGGTTCTTCACCTTTAACCTTTAAAGCAGCATTGATACCAGCTACTATTCCTTGTCCACCAGCCTCTTCATATCCAGAACTTCCATTTAACTGTCCAGCCCCGTATAAACCTTCAATATTTTTAAATTCAAGAGTTGGCTTAAGTTGAGTTGGATCTATTGAATCATACTCTATAGCGTATGCAGTCCTCATCATTTCAACATTTTCAAGTCCTGGTAATGTTCTTAACATTTGAACTTGAACTTCTTCCGGTAATGATGAACTCATTCCACCAACATACATTTCCAAAGTATCTTCACCTTCTGGCTCAATAAAAATTTGATGTTGGTTCTTATCTGGAAATCTCATTATTTTATCTTCTATTGACGGACAATATCTTGGTCCAACACCTTTAATTGAACCATTATAAATTGGAGATCTGTCAATATTGTCTTCAATTATCTTACGTGTTTTTTCATTAGTATAAGTTAAGTAACAAGAAATTTGCTCTCTATCTACATTATCATTCATGAAAGAGAAAGGAACTATTCTATCGTCACCTTTTTGTTCAATCATTTTAGAAAAATCAATTGATCTCTTATTAACTCTTGCTGGTGTACCAGTCTTAAATCTTCTTAATGAAATACCTAAATCTAATAAAGATTGTGATAAATCATTAGCTGGGAATAATCCATTTGGACCACCACTATAACTTACTTCACCTATTATTATTTTTCCTTTTAAATATGTACCAGTTGCTAAAACAACAGCTTTACACTTAAATGTAGCGCCATTTCTAGTTACAACACCACAAACCTTATTATCTTCAACTATCAATCTAGTTACTTCTATTTGTCTTACTTGAAGATTTTCCTGTTTCTCTAAAACAGTTTTCATTCTATGTTGATATTTTAATTTATCAGCTTGTGCACGTAATGAATGAACTGCTGGCCCTTTAGATGTATTTAGCATTCTCGATTGGATAAATGTCTGGTCAATATTAACTCCCATTTCTCCACCTAATGCATCAATTTCTCTTACTATATGTCCCTTAGCAGTTCCCCCTATATTAGGATTACAAGGCATCATTCCAATGGCATCTAAACTAATCGTACAAACAAGAGTCTTTAATCCCATTCTTGCACACGCTAGTGCTGCTTCACATCCTGCATGCCCAGCGCCGACAACAACTATATCAAATTCGCCTGCATTATATTCCATTTAATTTCACTCCTATTTTCCTACACAAAATTCACTAAATATTTTGTTTACTAAATCTTCTTCTAATTCAGCTCCAGTTATTTCTCCTAATGCCTTTAAAGCAGCTGTAACAAAAATTGAAACTAAATCTAAATATTCATTCATATTAACTTTTTCTTCTGCAGTTTTGCAATTTTCTAATGCCCTATAAAGTGCTTGTTTATGTCTTCCATTAGATATAATTAAACTTTCGGTATCAACTTCTCCACTGAAGAACATTTCTTTTATCTTTAACTTTAAATCTTCTATTCCAAAACCAGATTTAGCTGATATCTTCACAATATTTTCAAGATCCTTTAGGTCTTCTTCATTAATTTTTGAGTCTAAATCCACCTTATTTAGTAGCACCATATATTTTTTATCTTTAATAGTATTGATTATTTCTTTATCATCCTCATCTAACTCTCTAGATGAATCAAGTACTAATATAATTAAGTCAGCTTCATTAATCTTTTCTCTAGACTTCTCAACACCTATTTTTTCAACAATATCCTCAGTGTCTCTTATTCCTGCTGTATCCACTATTTTTACTGGAATTCCATCAAGATTAACAAACTCTTCTATAACATCTCTAGTTGTTCCAGGTATATCTGTTACTATAGCTCTCTTTTCCTTTAATAACGTATTTAAAAGGGATGATTTTCCAACATTTGGTTTACCGACTATAGCTAGCTTTAATCCATCTCTTATAATTCTACCTTCATCTGCACTCTTAAGTAATGCATCCATTTTATCAATGGCCTTATGTAATTGTCTTAATACACTTTTAGGAACCTCTGGATCTAACTCTTCATCGTCTTCAGTAAAATCTACAGAGTGTTCTATTATAGCTAATGTATTTAACATATACTCTCTAAGTTTATTTATTTCCTGGGAAAGATGGCCGCTACTTTGCATTACTGCTGACTTCATTGAAAGGTCTGTCTTAGCTCTTATTATATCCATGACAGCTTCTGCCTGGCTTAAGTCTATTCTTCCATTTAAGAATGCCCTCTTTGTAAATTCTCCAGGCTCTGCAATTCTACATCCTGCTTTTATTATTTCTTCTAATACTTTATTAGTTGAAACAACTCCACCATGACAATTTACTTCAACTACATCTTCTGCTGTAAAACTCTTTGGCCCCTTCATATAACTTATGATAACTTCATCAATAATGTTGTCCGTTCCTAAACCACAAATGTTGCCATATCTCATAGTGTAGCTCTTCATATCAAGTATGCTTGATTTATTAACACCTTTAAACACCTTATTTATAATATTTAAAGCATTAGCACCTGATACTCTTATTATAGAAATACCACCTTCACCAATTGGTGTTGCAATACCACAGATAGTATCAAATTCCTTCATCTGTTATCCTCCTTAGAAGTACTTACTTTAAATTATTGTACTCCTATCAAACTAATATACATTTTACAAAACAATAATAAATAAGTCAAAAAAATAGGCACTTTAAAATATGTAAAAAATAATAAATTATAAAAAAAGAAGAAAGTCATTCAACTTTCTTCTAAAAATTCTTTTTTAGCTCTATAATTACTCTTCTGTGAGGATCTTCTCCTTCACTATGTGTAGTGATATCATTAAATTCTTGAAGAGCTGAGTGAATAATTCTTCTCTCATAAGGATTCATTGGTTCAAGCTTATAAGCTCTACCACTTTTACGCACTCTATTTGCAGCTTTTACAGCAACGCCTTTTAATGTATCTTCTCTTTTTTTTCTATAATTTTCAACATCTACGATTACTTTTCTATAAGGTTCTTCATGATTCTTATTAACTATTATAGAAACTAGATATTGAATAGAATCTAAGGTTTCCCCCCTATATCCTATAATACTTCCAACATTTTTTCCTGTTATATCGATATTCAAAGTATTATCTTTTTCTATAATACTAATATCTGCAGTGATATTCATATTATTTAATATATCATTCAAAAAGTTTTTCGCATCATCTATAGCACTTTTCTTAACAGTTACGTTAATTTTTGCAGGTCTTACTCCAATTAAATTAAATAACCCCTTAGAACCTTCATCTATAATGTCAATCATTACATTATCTTTAGTTACATTTAACTGAGCTAAAGCTTTGTTTAGTGCTTCATCTACGGTTTTTCCAATCACTTCAATTGATTTCATACCATATTCACCCACCCTTAAAATTTAGGCTAAATTTATATTATTTCTTTTTCTTTTTCTTCTTACTAGATTTATTTGTTTCCTTATAATCAGGCATAACAAATTTAGGTGCTCTTGCCGCTTCCTTTTCTGCTTCAATTTTCATAACTTCATTTTTCTTTTGCATTGCTGGTCTATAGTTAATAAAATAAGTTGTAGCTAATTGAATAACTCCACCTAAAACCCAATAGATTACTAGAATCGATTTGAAATTTAAAGCCATGAATCCCATCATTAATGACATCATGATATTCATAGGCATCATGTTCATTGCACCTTCAGAATTTTTAGGTGTTGCTTTTGACATTAAATATGATGGTACAAAAGTTGATAAAGCAGCTAATATTGGTAATATAAACAATGGATCAGGTTGACCTAAATTAGGTATCCATAGGAATGATCCACTAATATCCATATCATAAAATGAATAATAAAGTGCCATTAATATTGGTAGTGGTAATAATGCAGGTAAACATCCACCGGCCATACTAATATTCTTTTCTTTATATATTCTCATTACTTCTGCATTCATTTTTTGAGGATCATTTTTATATTTTTCTTTAATTTTATTTATTTCAGGTTGTACTTCTTGCATCTTTTGTGATGACCTAGCTGACTTTATGTTAAATGGTAATAAAATTCCTCTAATAATAACAGTTAAAATAGTAATTGCAAGTACATATGCAAGTCCTCCTGTTACACCAAGGTTTGTAACGAAATCATAAAGATTTTCAAAAACTAGTTTAAAAAAGTCCACTATTGGTGAAAAAATGTTCATCAATTCTCAACTTCCTCCTTATTTCTAACAAGATATTATTAGTCTCATTTCACAGGATCGTATCCCCCCCTACTAAAAGGATTACACCTTAAGATTCTCCAAAGTGCCTTGAATCCACCTTTAATTACGCCATACTTTTCAATAGCCTCAATTGCATATTGAGAACATGTAGGTATGTATTTACATTTTGGTGGACTCATAGGAGATATTTGCTTTCTGTAAAATTTAATTAGACCTATTAGTATTTTTTTCATTATTATATAAGCCTGCCTTCTTAAATAAATTATCAATTGATTTATCTACTTCATGATAACTTTTATCTTTAAGCTTTGTTCTGGCAACAAAAACAAAATCATAACCTTGTTTTAAATTACTTTTTAATCTGTAACTTTCAGTTATTAATCTTTTGCTTCTACTTCTTACTACGCTATTACCAACTTTTTTACTCACAGAAATTCCTATTTTATTATATTGGCTTCCTTCTTTATCTTTATTTCTTCTATTTTTAAAGATGTATAGAACTAAAAGATCGTTAGCAATAGATTTTCCTCTTCTATATATCATACGAAATTCATTATTCTTCTTAACTCTATAAATCATAGGTATTTCCTACTCCTTTTTTCCTGCATTTGCAGAAAAAAGGCCACAATTGCGGCCCTTATGCTGTTAATTTCTTTCTACCTTTTTGTCTTCTTTTTCTAAGAATGTTTCTTCCAGAAGAAGTTTTCATTCTCTTTCTGAATCCATGTTCCTTTTTTCTTTGTCTCTTTTTAGGTTGGTATGTCATGAACATTACACTACACCCCCTTTGAAAAAATTTATAGCAAAAAACTATATTACTCGATTTTAATTTACTTTCTAATTATATATATATCACTTAAAAGTGTCAAGAATGGACTTGCTTGTGAATAAATAATAGACGAATAACCCTTTTTTTGTGGATAACTTATTGAATCATTCTATTCTATTATGCTATTATTATAAGGAGACTGTGAATAACTTGTTGATAAATAAGACTTATCCACATTTGTGGATAAAATTGTGTATAACTTGTTCAAAATTTTTAAAAAATATTCTTTATATATATTATAATGACTGTTTTTACTTACTTTTATACTGGTACAAGGCTGTTTATAACTACCACTACAGCAATTGTGGATAATTTATAAATCAACTTGTACACTTTTTAATTTATCAACATGTGCATAACTTTTATATACATTATCAACAAAATAAAAGTTATCAACATTTTCTGTTAATAAATCTGTTAATAAGTCTATAATATAAATAATTTTTATATAAAATTTTTTTTCGGAGGAAAGTAAATGGAAACTGATCTACAAGATTTATGGCAAAAAACATTAAATATTATTAAAGGTGAAATGAGCGAAGTTAGCTTTAATACCTGGATTAAGAGTTGCGAACCAATTTCTATGTCTTCAGATACTATAAAGATTAGTGTTCCTAATTCCTTTACTCAAGATATTCTAGAGAAAAGATATAAGGATTTAGTAGCCAATTCAATCAAAGCCATTTGTTCTAAGTTATATAATGTAGAATTTTTAATAGCTTCTGATCTACAAACTACTACTGAAGAAGCAACTCCAAAAGAAATAAATGAAAATAGAAAAACAAATGTAGTAACTGTAAATGATGAAATGACTACTACCTTAAATCCTAAATATACATTCGATTCTTTCGTAATTGGTAATAGTAATAGATTTGCTCATGCAGCATCATTAGCAGTTGCTGAAGCGCCAGCAAAAGCTTATAATCCTTTATTTATTTATGGAGGAGTTGGACTTGGAAAAACTCACTTGATGCATGCCATCGGACATTACATATTACAAAACAACCCTAGTGCAAAGGTTGTTTACGTATCATCAGAAAAGTTTACTAATGAATTGATCAATTCAATTAGAGACGATAAAAATGAAGAATTTAGAAATAAATATAGAAATGTAGATATTCTTCTAATCGATGATATTCAATTCATAGCTGGTAAAGAAAGAACTCAAGAAGAATTCTTCCATACATTCAATGCATTGCATGATGCAAATAAACAAATAATTCTATCTTCAGATAGACCACCAAAAGAAATCCCTACTCTTGAAGATAGACTTAGATCAAGATTTGAATGGGGCTTAATCGCAGATATTCAAATTCCGGATTTTGAAACTAGAATGGCAATTCTAAAGAAAAAGGCCGAAGTAGAAAATTTAAATGTAGCTAATGAAGTTATGGTTTATATTGCTACAAAAATAAAATCAAATATTAGAGAGCTTGAAGGTGCATTAATTAGAATAGTTGCGTACTCTTCTTTAACTAATAGAGAAATTACAGTTGATTTAGCATCAGAAGCTCTAAAAGATATCATATCTAAGAAACAAGGAAAAAGCATAACTATTAACTTAATTCAAGATATAGTATCTAGCTACTTTAATTTAAGAGTTGAGGATTTAAAATCTCAAAGAAGAACCAGAAATGTCGCATATCCAAGACAAATAGCAATGTATTTAAGTAGAAAGCTTACAGATATGTCTCTTCCAAAGATAGGTGAAGAGTTTGGTGGTAGAGATCATACAACAGTAATACATGCATATGAAAAAATTTCTGATAACTTAAATAAAGACGAAAGCTTACAGCATACCATTGATGATATAACAAAAAAGTTAACAAGAGGATAATTCACAATTGTGAATAATAATGCTTGAACAATTTGTGGATAACTTTTAAAAATCATTTTTTTAGTTAATACTGTGGATAAGATGGTCATTTTGTTACTGACTTATCCACAATATTTTTGCATAAAGTTTCGTTGATATCACTAAGGTTTAGGTACTTATTCACATATCCACAGTGCCTATTACTATTACTACTATATTATAATATATATTATTATTTATTATATAAAGCAATTTCATTGTTACTAACTGTGAATAACTTAAGGAGGTTTTACCATGATTTTTATATGTGAAAAGCAAAAACTACAAGAAGGAATTCTAATAGCTCAAAAGGCAATAACAGGTAAATCAACAATGCCTATATTAGAAGGAATATATATAAATGCAACTAAAGACGGATTAACTCTAATAGGATCTGACATGGATGTATCAATAGAAACTAAAGTGCAAGCAGATGTACTAGAAGAAGGTACAGTTGTTATAGATTCTAAGATTTTTGGTGAAATTATAAGAAAGCTTCCAAATTCAGATGTCAGAATTGAAATAATTGAAAGTGATACTGTTCAAATTACTTGTCAAAAATCAGTATTTAACGTTGTTTATATGAATGCTGATGAGTTTCCTTCATTACCTCAAATAGACGAAGAAAAGAAAATTGAAGTTCCTCAAAACATATTAAAAAATATGATTAAGAGTACATCTTTTGCAATTGCACAAGATGAAACAAGACCAATTTTACAAGGGATTCTTTTTGAATTGAAGGATAGAAAATTAAACTTAGTTGCTCTTGATGGATATAGATTAGCAATAAAGAGTGAGTATTTAGATAGTGATTTTAACATTGAAGTTGTTATACCTGGAAAAACTTTAAATGAAGTTTCAAAAATACTTGAAGATGATGATTCCATAGTAGACATAACATTTACTAATAATCATATTTTATTTAATCTTGCTCAAACAAAGATAATATCTAGATTATTAGATGGTAAGTTTGTAAATTATAATTCATTATTACCTCAAGAACACAAATTAATAGTTGAAGTAAAGAGACAAGATCTTCAAAATGGTATTGAAAGAGCTTCTTTAATGGCTAAGGAAGGTAATAGCAATTTAATTAAACTTGAAATTCAAGATGATACTTTAGTAATCACTTCAAATTCTCAATTGGGAAAGGTTCGTGAAGAAGTTGTTATAAATTTGCAAGGCGAAGGAGTTCAAATTGCATTTAATTCTAGATACCTTTTAGATGTCCTAAAAAATATGGAAGATGATATGGTAATTATGGAGATGACTTCTAGTGTTACTCCATGTGTAATTAAGGCTAAGGAAACAGATTCTTACAAATACTTAGTTTTACCAGTAAGATTGATTAGATAGGAGGTATGTATAAATATTCATTATTTATACAGAAGGTGCATTGAAGGAAATTGAAATTAGTACGGATTTTATAAAACTAGATGCTTTCTTAAAATGGTGTGGTATAGCAACTTTAGGAAGTGAAGCTAAGATGTATATATACGATGAATTGGTAAAAGTTAATGGAGATGTATGTATTCAAAGAGGAAAAAAACTAAGAAAAGGTGATGTTGTATCCTTTAATGGAGAAGACTATAAAATCATATAAATTTAGGTGTTTATTCATCGAATATGATATAATTATATAGGTGTATATATATGTATATTAAAAGATTAATGTTGGTTAACTACCGAAATTATAAGGAGTTAAATATAAAATTTAGTAGCGGCGTTAATGTCTTTATGGGTGATAATGCTCAAGGAAAAACTAATATTCTTGAATCAATTTATTATTGTGCATTTGCAAAGTCACATAGAACTTCCAGAGATAAGGAACTTATTAATTGGAATAGTGATGGATCATATATAAGTTTAAGTGTTGGCAAAAATAGGCTTGATAAGAAAATTGATATTAATATTCTTAAAGATGGTAGAAAAGCAATCAAGGTGAATTCAATTAAAATTAATAAAATTGGAGAACTATTTGGAACATTCAATGTTGTTATGTTTTCTCCAGAAGATTTGAAAATTATCAAAGAATCACCAGGTCTTAGAAGAAGATTTATTGATATGGAATTATGTCAACTTGATAAAACTTATTATTATAATCTTGTTCAGTACAATAAGGTAATTAACGAAAGAAATATAGTATTAAAAAACAATAATGTAGATGAGGATATGTTAGATATATATGATCTACAGTTAGTTGCTTTTGGTGATTATATAATCAAGAGAAGACTTGAATATATTGAAAAGTTAAACCAATATGGAAAAGATATTCATAAAGATATAACTAGAGGAAAAGAAGAAATAGAATTTAAGTATCAATCATCAATTAAGAACTTGGATGATATTGAAAATAATTTTTACAAACAGCTAAAAAGTAATAGAAAAAAAGATATTTATAAGGGTGTCTCTACAATAGGACCACATAGGGATGACTTTTCTGTATTTATTAATGATGTTGAAACAAAGAGTTATGGCTCACAAGGACAACAAAGAACAGCTGTATTAACAATTAAGTTTGCTTCTTTAAAAATAATTAAAGAAATCAATGGAGAATATCCGGTACTCTTACTAGATGATGTACTATCAGAACTTGATTTTAATCGTAAAAAATACATACTAAGTACAATTGGAGAGATTCAAACAGTAATAACTTGTACTGGTATTTCAGATATAGATGAATACTTAGATTCCAATTCAAAAGTGTTTAAAGTAAAAGATGGAATAATCTTAAATTAGAAGGAGGAATAATTCATGTTTTTACATTTAGGCGAAAATGTTGCTGTTCCTATAAAAGATATTATTGGAATATTTGATTTAGAAACAACAATGTATGGTTCAGATACGATTCAGTTTTTAAGAATGGCAGAAGAAGACGGATTTGTAGAAAGAATAACTGATGAAACACCTAAGTCATATGTTATTGCAGAAATTAACAAAAAAAGCAAGATATATCTATCACCTATATCTTCAGCTACATTAAGTAAGAGGACAGATATGGATTATAACCCATAAAAACTCCAATATTTAAACCTTCGTGTTTAATTATTGATAATTTTTTAGGAGGAATATATGTTGGAAGAAAATAAACAAAAATATGATGAGAATCAGATACAGGTTTTAGAAGGACTAGAAGCTGTAAGAAAAAGACCAGGTATGTATATAGGAAGTACTAGTGCTAGAGGATTGCATCACTTGGTTTATGAAATAGTCGATAATAGTATTGATGAAGCATTAGCTGGATTCTGTAAAAATATATTAGTAACAATAAACGAAGATAATTCAATAGAAGTTCAAGATGATGGTAGAGGTATGCCAGTAGGTATGCATCCAAAGATGAAGAAGTCTACTTTAGAAGTAATTATGACAGTTCTTCATGCCGGTGGTAAATTTGGCGGAGGCGGATATAAAGTTTCTGGTGGTTTACATGGGGTTGGTGCTTCTGTTGTTAATGCACTTTCAGAAAAGTGTATTGTTACAGTAAAAAGAGAGGGACATATTTGGCAACAAGAATATGAAAGAGGAAAAGTAGTTACAGAAGTAAAAATAATTGGTGATTCAGAGGAAACTGGAAGTAAGACTTATTTTAAGCCAGATCCAGAGATATTTGATACTACTATTTATGAATTTGATGTATTAGCTCAAAGATTAAGAGAATTAGCATTCTTAAATAAAGGGATAAACATTGTTTTAACTGATAAGAGAGAAGATAAATCAGAGAATTTCCATTACGAAGGTGGAATAAAATCTTTTGTTAGCTATTTAAACAGAAATAAAGAAACTTTACATACAGAACCAATTTATGTTGAAGGGATTAAAGACGGAATATCTGTAGAAATAGCACTTCAATACAATGACGGATACAATGAAAATATATTCTCTTTTGCAAATAATATAGATACTGTTGAAGGTGGAACTCACTTAGTTGGGTTTAAGACTGCTTTAACAAGAGTTTTTAATGATTATGCAAAGAGATTTGGTTACTTAAAGGATAATGATAAGAATCTTTCTGGTGATGATATTAGAGAAGGCTTAACTGCTGTAATATCAGTAAAGATAGGTGAACCACAATTTGAAGGACAAACAAAGACTAAACTTGGTAATAGTGAAGTTAGAGGTATTGTTGATTCAATAGTTGGAGAAGGGGTTAGCGTATTCTTAGAAGAAAATCCTGCAACTTCAAAAATTATTATTGATAAAGCGTTAATGGCTTCAAGAGCTAGAGATGCTGCTAGAAAGGCAAGAGAATTAACAAGAAAGTCAGTATTGGAACGTTCATCACTTCCAGGAAAACTTGCTGACTGTTCATCAAAAGATCCAAAAGAATGTGAAATATATATAGTCGAAGGAGATTCTGCGGGTGGTTCAGCTAAGCAAGGAAGAAATAGAAAGTTCCAAGCTATCTTACCATTAAGAGGTAAAATACTAAACGTAGAAAAGCAAAGATTAGATAGAATTTTAAATTCAGATACAATCAGATCTATGATAACAGCATTTGGTGCAGGTATTGGACCAGATTTTGATATAGAAAAGATAAGATATAATAGAATAATTATAATGACCGATGCCGATGTTGATGGAGCTCATATAAGAACTTTATTATTAACATTTTTCTATAGATACATGAGAGATTTAATAGAAGATGGGCATGTATTTATTGCTCAACCACCATTATATAAAATTAGCAAAGGTAAAAAAGAAGCATACGCTTACTCTGATGAAGAACTTGAAGCTGTACTTGGAGAGTTTGGTGGAAAAGATAATTCAACAAGTATTCAAAGATATAAGGGTCTTGGAGAAATGAATGCTGAACAATTATGGGATACTACAATGGATCCTGAAAGAAGAATATTATTAAAAGCAACTGTTCAAGATGCAATGATTGCTGATGAAATATTTACAATTCTTATGGGTGATAAGGTAGAACCAAGAAGAGAATTTATACAACAAAATGCTAAGAAAGTAAGTAATTTAGATATTTAGTACTAATACGAGGTGAAGTACATGGATTTTAATGAAGGAAAAGTCATTCCCGTTGATATTAACGAGGAAATGAAAAGATGTTACATTGACTATGCAATGAGTGTTATAGTTGGTCGTGCATTGCCTGATGTAAGGGATGGTTTAAAACCAGTTCATAGAAGAATACTATATTCTTTACAAGAATTGGGTTTATATCCTGAGAAAGGATATAGAAAATGTGCAAGAATAGTTGGTGACGTTTTAGGTAAATATCATCCACATGGTGATACTGCAGTTTATGATGCACTAGTTAGAATGGCACAAGATTTCTCTATGAGATATATGTTAGTTGATGGTCATGGAAACTTTGGTTCTGTAGATGGAGATAGTGCAGCTGCTATGAGATATACAGAAGCTAAAATGAATAAGATTGCTGTAGAAATGTTAAGAGATATTAACAAGGATACAATTGATTTTGTTCCAAACTTTGATGGAGAAGAGCAAGAACCTTCAGTATTACCATCAAGATTTCCAAACCTTTTAGTTAATGGTTCTTCTGGTATTGCAGTTGGTATGGCAACTAATATACCACCACATAACTTAGGAGAAGTAATAGATGGTACTATAAAACTTATAGATGAACCAGAAACATCTTCTTTAGAACTTATGTCTATAATTAAGGGACCTGACTTTCCAACAGGTGGAATAATCATGGGAAAAGCAGGTATAAGAGCTGCTTATGAAACTGGTAGAGGAAAGATAATAGTTAGAGCTAAGGCTGAAATAGAAGAAGAGAATTCAAGGCATAGAATAGTAGTTACAGAAATTCCATACCAAGTAAACAAAGCTAAACTTATAGAAAATATAGCTGATCTTGTTAAAGATAAAAGAATAGTTGGTATATCAGATTTAAGAGATGAATCGGATAGAGAAGGTATGAGAATAGTAATAGAACTTAAGAGGGATGCAAATCCTAATGTTATTTTAAATCTATTATATAAACATACTAAGATGCAAGATACTTTTGGTGTTATAATGCTTGCATTAGTTGATAATGAGCCAAGAGTATTAAGCTTAAAAGAAATTTTAACTAATTATATTTCATTCCAAAAAGAAGTAATAACTAGAAGAACTATATTTGAGTTAAATAAAGCTAAAGCAAGAGCTCATATACTTGAAGGATTAAGAATTGCATTAGATAACATTGATGAAGTTATAAGAATTATTAGACATTCAGAAACATCTGAAATTGCTAAGAATACATTAATGGAGAAATTTGGACTTTCAGAAAAGCAAGCTGTAGCTATCTTAGAAATGAGACTTAGAAGATTAACAGGCTTAGAAAGAGATAAGATAGAGGCAGAATATGCTGAATTAATGAAACAAATTGAATATTTAACTTCAATTCTTGAAAGTGAAGAAAAATTACTTGAAGTAATTAAAGATGAATTAACAGAAATAAAGAATAAATATAGCGATGAAAGAAGATCTCATATCGAAAAAGTAGTTAACGAAATTGATATTGAGGACTTAATTCAAGAAGAGGAAGTAGTAATTACTCTTACAAACAATGGATATATTAAGAGAATTTCTGCTGATACTTATTCTGCACAAAGAAGAGGTGGAAAGGGTATTCAAGCTATGACTACTAAGGAAGATGACTTTGTAGATCAAGTTATGATAACTTCAACACATTCAGATGTATTATTCTTTACTAATAGGGGTAGGGTATATAAGTTAAGAGCTTATGAAATACCTGAAGCAGGTAGAACTGCTAAGGGAACTAATATTATAAACCTTATTGCTATAGAACCTAATGAAAAAATAGAAGCCGTTTTAACTGTTACAGATGACAATAGAGAAGGTTTCTTATTCATGGGAACTAAGAATGGTATTGTTAAGAAGACTCCATTAGAAGAGTTCAAGAACTTACGTAAGAATGGTCTTATTGCTATATCATTAAGAGAAGGTGATGAGCTTCTTAAGGTTAAGATTACTCGTGGAGATGCAAATATAATAATGGCAACTCAAAATGGTTATGCAGTTAAGTTCAATGAACAAGATGTAAGACCAATGGGTAGAACTGCATCTGGTGTTAAGGCTATAAATCTTAAAGATGATGATAGAGCTGTTTGCATGGATATTGCTGTTGATGGTGAAGAATTCTTAGTTGTAAGTGAAAATGGATATGGAAAGAGAACTCCAATAAGCGAGTATAAAGTTCAAAATAGAGGTGGAATAGGCCTTATTACATATAAGATTAGTGAAAAGACTGGTAAGGTTATAGGTGCTACTATGTGTACTGAAGATAATGAACTTATGCTTATCAATTCTAGTGGAGTAGCAATAAGAATTAATGTTAGTGACATTTCTGTAACAAGTAGATCTACTATGGGTGTTAGATTGATGAGAACTACAGATGAAGAAAAGGTTGTTGCAATAACTAAAATTTCAGCAACAGATGATGAAACAGAAATAAGTGAAAATGAAAATACAGAACAGGATAATTAACTTATAAATATTTTAAGATAACCCTAGTACAATTTGTGTATTAGGGTTATTTTTTATGTACTAGGAAAGCATAAAAGTACAAGCATCTATTATTAGCTTAAATACTAGATTTAAAAAAATTTAAAAGTCAAAAGTGTTAAAGGATTTTGTTTGCTTTACTTAGTAAATGGTGAGAGTATAGGGAGTGTCGATTTGGAGCTTGCTTTTCAGAGAACACTCATTGCAGTTCTCAACCATTCTTTTTTTGTACAAAATTTTAATGAAACGTATAGAATAATGATTTTGTTTGGTTAAAATATGAAATTAATTTGATAATCTTATCCGGGTGTGTCGGTATACGAAAAAGTTAGAAAGAAGTAGCATAATTATGAAAAGTAAAAATAAATAGCTGTAATTATTATATGATGTACTTCGGACGTATGAATTTATGGTAAGATAAATCTCGTCGCTGAGGCAACGAGGCAACAAGTCAAAAAAAGTTTTGAAAAAGGTAAAAAAACTTGTTGACAGATGTTGAATTAGGTGATATGATAAATGAGTCGCTTGAGGGCGACGAGATAAATTGGTCTTTGAAAATTGAACAGAATAAATAAGTTAAGAACCAGCAATTCTTTTATTAGTAAGTTTTATGAGACACAGATTAAACTTTTTATTGAGAGTTTGATCCTGGCTCAGGACGAACGCTGGCGG
>JAQXTC010000014.1 GCA_029219285.1 Clostridiaceae bacterium | reverse complement strand
AAAAATTAGGAGGAATTATAATGAAATTTATAGATGTATCATCTCATAATGGAAAAATAGATTTTAATGCAGTAAGAAATAGTGGTATTGAAGCAGTAATAATAAAAAGTACAGAAGGTACAACTTATCAGGATCCAATGTATTTAAATAATTATAATGGAGCAAAGAATGCAGGACTTAAAATAGGTTTTTATCATTTTTATAATTTTGCTAGTTCACCAGAAACAAATGCAGAAAACTTTTGGAATCATATTAAGAGTTTAAATTTCGATATAAAGCCAGTATTAGATATAGAAACATCAAATGGAAATGTGGAAGAATGCTGCAATAGATTTTTAAGAAGGTTTTCTGAAATTAGTGGAGGGACTCCAATGCTTGTATACTCTTATAGAAGTTTTATAGAGCAGTATTTTAGTGATGCATTTTGTAACGACAAATATTGGTGGATTGCAGAGTATGGCAGCAGATTAAATACACCGGCTAAATGTGGTACACCTACAGCATGGCAGTATACAGAGAAAGGGAACGTTCCAGGAGTAAGTGGAAATTGTGATGTGAATACTTTGTATGAGCAAGAACATTTCTTTTTAGATGGTTTTACTCCATCAACTAATAATTCAAATAATGCTAGACAGGAAGTTACAGGAAAAATAGCTGAATATCAAAGAATTATGAATTCTATGTATGGAGAAGGCTATTTAAATGTAGATAATATTTATGGACCAAAAACTGAAGCTTCTTTTGTTAATAATATTGGTGTCATGGATTATAATGCTGAAAATGAAAAAGATTTAAGAGTATGGCTTCAACTTAGATTAGGAGTAACTCCAGATTCTATAGTAGGACCTAAGACACTAGAAGCTTTAAAGAATTTCCAAAGGGCACATGGTTTAGTTCCAGATGGAAAGGTTGGTATTTTAACCTTTAGAGCTTTATGTAAATAACATGCTACCGACATTGGTGTCGGGACCATAAACTAAATATTAGATAATTAAAAGGCTAGTATGTAGAGCAATATCTATGTACTAGCCTTATTTTTTATAGAAAATCCTTCTCTTGTGTGGTAAAATAATACATATCAGAGGTGAATTAATATGAAATTTGGATTTAGAACACCAAGTTTAAAAAAGAGTTTTAAAGCTCGTACAACTGGAAAAGCAAAAAGAAAAATTAAAAAAGCTGTTATTCCTGGTTACGGAAAGAAAGGTATGGGATGGGCTAAAAATCCTAAAAGAGCAGCTTATAATAAAACATATAATAAAACTACAATTAGTATAGTGAATATTATTAAATCAATAATAAAACTTGTAACTTGTAGTAGATAATATTAAAATGATTATATAGAGAGCCTAGAGCACCATAAAGAGCTAGTATAGAGATTGAATTCTTGGACTAGCTCTATTTCTATTTACACTTATGTAATTTATATTGTATAATACTAAAAGTGTTAATTTATAAACTATAAGGAGAAAAAGAAATGAATTTTAATGAAATAAAAATAGATGAACAAGCTAAGCAAAAATCCTTCTTTATTGATACATACGGATGTCAAATGAATGAAGAAGACTCTGAAAAGATTTCTGGAATGCTTAAAAGAATTGGATATACAAAAACTGACGTAAAAGAAGAAGCAAGCATCATTATCTTTAATACTTGTTGTGTTAGAGAAAATGCCGAAAATAAAGTATATGGTAACTTAGGTAACCTTAAAAAATTAAAGAAAAAGAATAAGGATTTAATCATAGCTATCTGTGGTTGTATGATGCAACAAAAGGGAATGCCTGAAAAGATTCTTAGCACTTTCCCATTTGTAGATATAATCTTCGGTACACATAATGCACATAAATTCCCTGAATATTTAAATAGAGTTAAAACAGAGGGAGTTCAAATAAAAGAAATATTTGATAAGGAATCAGAAATAGTTGAAGGTATTCCTGTAGATAGAGAAAGTGATGTTAAAGCTTTTGTTACTATTATGTACGGATGTAATAACTTCTGCTCTTATTGTATAGTTCCTTATGTAAGAGGAAGAGAAAGAAGCAGAAAGCCTGAAGATATAATTAATGAAATCAAGAATTTAGTTGCCAAGGGTTATAAAGAAGTTACTTTACTTGGGCAAAACGTTAACTCTTATGGTAAGGGACTTGATGAAGAAATTAATTTTGCAGGTCTTATAAGATTAGTAAATGAAATTGAAGGACTTGAAAGAATTAGATTTATGTCATCTCATCCAAAGGATTTAACTGATGATGTTATAATGGCTGTTAAGGAATGTGAAAAGGCCTGTGAACAAATCCATTTACCAGTACAAAGTGGATCTGATACACTTCTTAAGCAAATGAATAGACATTATGATAGAGAAAAGTATTTAAGCATCATAAGAAAAATCAAGAAGGAAATGCCTGAATGCGGTATTACTACTGATATTATCATTGGTTTCCCAGGTGAAACAGAAGAAGATGTTCAAGATACAATTGACTTAGTTAAAGAAGTTGGCTATGATTCTGCATTTACTTTCATATATTCAAGAAGAAATCATACTCCTGCTGATAAGATGGAAAACCAAATTCCTGAAGAAACTAAGCATGAAAGATTTAATAGAGTAGTTGAAGCGGTTAATGAATCAGTTATCAGAAACAACAAACGTTATGAAGGTAGAGTTGTCGAAGTTTTAGTTGAAGGACCAAGCAAACATGATGCAGGTAAGCTAATGGGTAGAACTAGAGAAGGTAGACTTGTTAACTTTGTTGGAAGCGAAGATACAATTGGAAAGTTAGTTAATGTAAAAATTAATAGAGCTCAACCATTCTCTTTACTTGGTGAAGTAGTAGAATAGATATATATGAAAGGAGGACTAAAATAGTCCTCCTTTTTTACTTTAACTCTATTAAGATAAATTGGATACTTTGTAAAAATACCATGAACTACTGTAGCCTCTTCACCTTCATTTATATATAAATCATTCTGGCTACAGATATGTATTTCTCTTTTATGCTTATAATCTGTAATGAAATACTCGTGATATCCACCACGATTATTCATTTTGTCTTTATACACACTGCCTGTACAAACTCCTTTAATAGATGTTTGTAGACCTAATATAGCTTCAATCCATGAAGCTATTATCAAGATAAACAATATTCCTGATATTAACTTGTACAAATAAGTTTGTGAATAAATAAATCTATCTAAGCAAACCAAAGCAATAATGATGTTTAAAAAGTTAGGTAGTCTATCGGTAAACTTAACACTCTCATGAGGATATACCCATATTTTAAATCGCCAAAAAATATTACTTGTCTCTTCTTTACAGAATCCTTGAGTTGCCTTATACCACTTTAACTGATAATCATCTAAGGTCAGGTAAGTTAATAACTTTGTTGTATATATGATTCCAATAAAATGACCCTCCATAATTAGAAAAGAAAAAATTATATCTATATTTTTAGTTACTATATAGCCAACAATAGGATAACTTAATAATAATATGTTAATAAAATATAATATATAGCTATTTCCATTATTCCAAGTCCTTGTATATCCCGTTTCTTTGTATTTATCATAATATTCCTCACTTACTATATAATACCATATTATGTAAGAAAGATATATAATAAAAGATAGTTGTTTTATGACTGGGGAGAAAAAAGTAATATTAAGTAAGAAATCTAAGCTTAACACTTTACTTAAGGTGTTAAGCTTTTTTCTGTTGATATGTTATAATATCATTAGCAAAAAAATAGTAGGTGAGAAATAATGTTAAAACAAACCTTAGTAGAAGGTTTTAGAAAAAGTACAACAGGTAGAAAAGAAGCCGATGGTCAAAGAATTTTAAAGAATGATTTGATTTCAGATATACAATTTGATTCAACTGATGAAGACATTATTTTAGTTAGTTCGGTAATTTCCGAAGAACTATACAGTCAGTATTCATGCAAACTAGACATAGATAAAAAGAGTAAAGAAGTTGAGTTTGCTCATTGTAGTTGCCAGGATTTTGAGAAAAATGGCTTTAGAAAGAAAGGCTATGTTTGTAAGCATCTCTGTGCAACTTTTTATAAGTTTTTAAATGCTTTAGATGAAGATGATACTTTAGCTGTTAATTTAGGATTAGATGAAAAGAAAGAAACTTTAGTTAAAATGTCTGAAAGTTCTATCTTAGATTTTCTATTACCTAAAGAAAATAATTTAGATGAAATTAAATTTGAAGTTATATTAAATAAAGTATCTTGGAGTGGCAAAATAGGTGCTGAATTTAAAATTGGGTTAAAGGGAACTAAATCTAATAAATTGTATTCCCTAAAAGATATAGATGGATTTTTAGTAGCTTTATACAATAAAATACCTATTACTTATGGTAAGGATTTTACTTTTAATATTAAGGAACAAAAATTAGGCCTTAAAGATAAAGCAATCATAAAATTCATTGAATTATTAAAAGAAATTGATCTTTCTTCTGGTTCTTTTAAAAAGATAAATGAAAAATTAGTTTCAGGTAAGCAAATAATTATCCCTAAATCTTTATTACGTCAATTCATGTCAATAATTAAGGATAATCGAGTTTATCTTGGTACAGGATTTTATTCAAGAATTCTTGATACTGAAATAATAGAAGGTGAAATACCTCTTCCATTAAATTTAAAGGAACTTGGAAACATGATAAAGCTAGAAGCTCCAAGAGGTGTTCCAGAAGAACTCATTGATGGCAGTGATGTTTATATGTATGACACTATTATTTATTTACCACCAGAAGAGCAAATAGAGAAATTAAACCCTTATTTAGAAGCCTTTAATCATGGAAATAGCATTTTCTTTACAAAAGATGAAGAAGACAGAGTTTTAAGAGAATTGCTTCCTTCTATGAAAAAAGTAACTAAGGATATTGAATTATCTCCTTCTTTAAGTAATCAAATAGTTATAGCTCCAGTTAACTTCAAGTTTTTCTTTGATAAGGAAAATGGAGAAGTTACCTTAAATTTAAAGGTTGTTTATGATAATTACGAAATAAATTACTTTGATGATTTTAAAGATAAGATTATCTATAGAGATACTGTTAAAGAAGAGGATACAGTTAAAAGACTTAGACAACTTGGTTTTGAAGAAGTTAAAAACAAATTTTACTTCTTTAAGGATGAAGAAGCTTTATTTAGATTTTTCAAGGAAGATATCAATGAATTACAATCTATTGGTGAAGTATTTTACTCTGATAGATTTACTGGTATTAAAACTTTAAATCCAGGAAGCTTTAATGGAAATGTTAAAAAGGGTAAGTTTGATTACTTCGAATTTAAGTTTAAAATTGGTGATGTTCCTGAAGATGAAACAGTTAATATCTTAAGAGCCTTCAGAGATAATAAGAAGTATTATAAATTAAAAACTGGTGAATTCTTAGACTTAGAAGAAATAGAACTGCAAAAACTTTTAAAATTAATAGATTCTCTAGAAAAAGATATAAATATTACTGATAACACTTTGGAAATTCATAAGAGTAAGGGAATTTATCTTGAAAATTATCTCGAAGATGAAGGTATAACTTATATAAAGGGCAGACGTGGATTAAAAACTTTAAAGAATTCTCTAGTAAAATTAAAGCATGAAAATTTCCCAGTACCTGAAAATTTAAATGCTACTTTAAGAAATTATCAAAGAGATGGTTATTGCTATTTAAAAACATTAGATTATTTAGGTTTTGCTGGAATACTTGGCGACGAAATGGGTCTTGGTAAAACCCTACAAACCATTGCTTTCCTTTTATCTAATAAGGAGGCAAAATCTCTTATTGTTGCACCAACTTCTTTAGTTTTTAACTGGGCAAAAGAATTCAAAAAGTTTGCTCCTTCAATGAAGATCGCAACTTTAAATGGTACAAGAAGTGATAGAGAAAACATCCTTAAAAGCAAGGTTAAGTATGATGCTTACATTACTACATATAATCTAGTAAAAAGAGATATGGATCTTTATGAAAAACTAGAGTTTGATTATTGCATTATTGATGAAGCGCAAAATATTAAAAATCCACATTCGCAAACAGCAAAAGCAATAAAGAGCTTAAAGTGTAAAAATAGATTTGCGCTAACAGGTACTCCTATTGAAAATTCATTAATGGAACTTTGGTCTATATTTGATTTTATTATGCCTGGATACCTTTTTGATGAGAAGAAATTTGCTACTTGTTATGATAGAAGACTTGAAGAGGATGAGTGCATTATCGAAGAATTAACAAGACTTATAAAACCATTTATTCTTAGAAGATATAAAAAGGATGTTATAAAAGAACTTCCTTCTAAAATTGAAAAACGCCTTGTAGTACCTATGGATGAAGAACAATTAAAAGTATACGGAACATATGCAAAATATGCTGAAGATGTAATTAATAAAAAGGTGGAAGATAATGAGTTTAAGAAGAGTAGAATTGAAATTCTTTCTTATATCACAAAACTTAGACAAATCTGTTTAGATCCTTCTGTAGTAATGGATGATTATACAGGTGGCAGTGGTAAAATAGATGCAGCTTTAGAGCTTGTTACACATAGTATTGATGAGGGACATAAAATATTATTATTCTCACAATTTACATCAGTTCTTAAAAATATAGCAAAGAGATTTAAGGAAGAGAACATTTCTTTCTATTATCTTGATGGAAGTACGCCTTCTAAAACTCGTGGCAAGCTTGTTGAGGATTTTAACAATGATAATACTTCTGTTTTTCTAATATCATTAAAGGCAGGGGGAACTGGTCTAAATCTTACATCTGCTGATATTGTAATTCATTTTGATCCATGGTGGAATCCTGCAGTTGAAGACCAAGCTACAGATAGAGCTCATAGAATTGGTCAGGAAAATGTTGTTGAAGTTATTAAGTTAATAGCCGAAGGATCTATCGAAGAAAAAATAGTTGATCTTCAAGATCAAAAGCGAGAGTTAATTGAAAAAGTAGTTGGTGAAGAAGTAGAATTAGGAGATAATATGAAATCATTAAGTGATGAAGATATCCTATCACTATTTTCAAGAAATTACTAAAAACCTATTTACATTTATTGGTGAAAGTAATATAATATATTTAAACAAAGGAGTTTAATAAGTTGAAAAGCTTATTAGCTCCTTTTTTGTTTATTCAAGTTTTTCGTGTAAAATTAATTAGTTTTCTTCACTTTTTTTAAAAGTTGAATATAAATAATTGCATTATATAAAAAAGTCGCAATCGCCCCCAATGATTTGCGGCTTTTTTATGTGTTATCATTGTATTAAATAGAATTATAAAAAATTTGAGGTGATTAAAATTAATAGTTTTACTTTAAAAGAATGTGGTAAATGTTCTAATATTATAGCAAGTTTACCTCATAGTTCTTACAGAATTACAAAAGAAATGCAAAATAACATTAATCCTCAAGTAATATTTGCAAATAATGATTGGTATCTAAATGAGTTGTACAATTTCTTAAATGAAATTAATATAACTACCATTTCAAATAATTACAGTAGATATGTAATTGATGTTAATAGAAAGCCTGATTTTAAAGACAACCATGATAAATATACTAATTCGATGATTTATTTTAAAACAACTTTTAATAAGCTCATCTATGATAAAATTCCAAGTAATAAAGAAATTAACGATAGAATAGAAAAAATCTATATTCCATATCATCAATGTTTATCAAACAAGATAGAATATTTATTAAGTAAAAATAAAAAAGTATACCTTTTTGATCTTCACAGTTTTTTCGCCCAATCAGATGCAGATATAGTTTTGGGAACTAGATATGGCACAACTTGTTCTAAAGAATTTTTAGATTTAGTCTATAACACACTAATTAATGAAGGCTTTAAGGTTAAAGTTGATGAAGTTGGTTTAAGAGGCGGATATATAACTTACCACTATAGTGAAATTGATAATGTTGAAGCAATACAAATTGAATTGAGATATACAAATTATATAGAAAACAGGTATTTTGATGAAGAATACAAACCTAAAATTAATTATGAACTATTTAATACAACAAAGCAACGCTTAAAAAGAGCATTTGAAATTATAAAAAAAGAACTATCTGTTTAATCGTCTAACTAAAAATGGATTTTCAATAGATAAAAATATATTGTATAATAATATATTGATTGCATAGGCAATTTAAATAACATATGAGGTGATTATTAATGGCATTATCTCCAATGATGAGGCAATATTTAGATATAAAAGAAAAATATAATGATTGTATTCTTTTCTTTAGAGTAGGAGACTTTTATGAAATGTTCTTTGAAGATGCAAAGACTGCATCAAGAGCATTAGAACTAGTACTTACAGGAAAAGATTGTGGTCTTGAAGAAAGAGCTCCAATGTGTGGTATCCCATATCATGCAGCAGCTACATATATATCAAGATTAATTTCTCAAGGTTTTAAAGTTGCAATTGGTGAACAAGTAGAAGATCCAGCAACTGCAAAAGGAATAGTTAAAAGAGATGTAATAAAGGTTGTAACTCCAGGTACATATGTAGATAAAAATACAACTTTAGATAATAGTAATACATATTTAGTTGCAATATTTGAAGAAGGAAATAAAATTGGCTTATCTCAAACAGATATAAGTACTGGTGAATTTAAAGTAACTTCATTTACAAACTTAAAATCTACTATTTTAGATGAACTTTCGAAAATTGCGCCAAAGGAAATACTTATTTCAGAAGGTACATCTGAGGAATTTATAAATGAAATTCACTCAGTAACTAATGCTTATATTACAGTCAAAAACTTTAACAATTTTATTTGTACTGACAAAGAGCTTGTTAATCAATTTTCACAAATGGAAGTTGATTCTTTAGATGAAGCTTCGAAAAGTTCATGTAAGGTTTTACTTAAATACATATTAGAAACTCAAAAGATGAGTTTAACAAATATAAACTTTATAGAACAATATGACATAGTAAACTATATGACTATTGATGGTAACTCAAGAAGAAACTTAGAACTAACTGAAAGTATTAGAGAAAAGAGTAAAAAAGGTTCTCTTTTATGGGTTATGGATAAAACAGCTACCTCAATGGGTGGAAGAGCTTTAAGACGTTTTATTGAAGAGCCACTTATAGTAAAGAGTGAAATAGAAAAAAGATTAGAAGGTGTTGAAGAACTTTTTGATAACCCTTCTTTAAATGAAGATATAAGAACTGCTTTAAAAGATATTTATGATATAGAAAGAATAGTTGGTAAAGTAGCTAGTGGTAATGTTAATGCTAAGGATATGATTTCCCTTAGAACATCTCTTGAAAAAGTGCCAACTATAAAAGAAGCACTACAAGGAGTATCATCAACTTTACTTAAAGAGTATTTAAATGACCTAGATGAATTAACAGATATAAAAGAATTACTACAACGTGGTATTTTAGATGATCCGGCTATTTCAATAAAAGAAGGTAACATTATAAAAGAAGGTTATAATGAAAATGTAGATGAACTTAGAAAAGCTAAACTTCACGGTAAGGAATGGATAGCTTCATTAGAAAACAGTGAAAGAGAATTTACAGGAATTAAATCTTTAAAGGTTGGTTATAATAAAGTATTTGGATATTATATAGAAATATCAAAATCTAATTATTCACTTATTCCAGAAGGTAGATATATTAGAAAACAAACTTTAACTAATGCTGAAAGATTTATAACACAAGAACTTAAGGAAATGGAAAATAAGATATTAGGTTCTGAAGAAAAGCTTGTAAATCTCGAATATGAACTGTTTATTGATATTAGAAATAAGGTTGAAAATGAAATAGCAAGACTTAAAAAGACTGCAAGAATTGTAGGTAATTTAGATGCTATATCAAACCTTGCTCTAATTGCTTTAGAAAATGATTATGTTAAACCTTCAATTAACGAAGAAGGAACTATAAATATAGTAGAGGGAAGACATCCTGTTGTTGAAAAGGTAATAGGTAGAGGAGAATTTGTTTCTAACAATACTTTACTTAATAATGATGATAATGAACTTTTATTAATTACAGGACCTAATATGGCTGGTAAATCCACTTATATGAGACAGGTTGCACTAATTACCCTTATGGCTCAAATAGGTTCCTTTGTACCAGCTAAAGAAGCTAATATTTCTGTATGCGATAAGATTTTCACAAGAATAGGTGCTTCTGATGATTTAGCAGGTGGTAAGTCTACATTTATGGTTGAAATGTGGGAAGTTTCTAATATCTTAAAAAATGCAACATCTAAAAGTTTAGTTCTTCTAGATGAAGTAGGAAGAGGTACATCAACTTATGATGGATTAAGTATTGCTTGGTCTGTTATTGAATATATAACAGGCAAAGAAAACTTAAGGTGCAAAACTTTATTTGCTACTCACTATCACGAATTAACAAAACTTGAAGGTGCCATTAAAGGAGTTAAGAATTATTCAGTTGCTGTAAAAGAAGCTGATGGTAATATTATATTCCTAAGAAAGATTATAGAAGATGGGGCAGATCAATCTTATGGTATTGAAGTTGCTAAACTTGCTGGCCTTCCACAGGGAGTTATAGAAAGAGCTAAGGAAATTCTATCATCTCTAGAGGGGGAAAGTAATACTTCGAAGATTGAACCTAAAACTGCAGTAGTTGAAGAAAAAGAGGAAGAATCAGCTATATCTGTTGTTAAAGAAGTTAAAGAAACAAGAACCCATGAAAAGGTTAAAATTCAAGAGGAAGCACCAATTCAACTTGATTTTACTTCTCTTGAAAAGGATAGTTTAATAAAAGCTATTGCTGATTGTGACGTTTTAAATATGACTCCTATGGATGCAATGAATGCCTTATTTAAATTTATAGGAGAAGCAAAGAAATTAAAGTAGAGGTGATTTTGTGGATATAAAGAGAATAAATTTACTAGATGAAAATACCTCAAATAAAATTGCTGCTGGAGAAGTTGTTGAAAGACCTTCTTCAGTAGTAAAAGAACTTATTGAAAATAGTATTGATGCTCATTCAAAAAATATAACAATTGAAATAGAAGAGGGCGGCATAAGTCTTATTAGAATAATTGATGATGGTGATGGAATTTATCCAGATGATATTAAAAAGGCCTTCCTGCCTCATGCTACAAGTAAGATTAAAAATTCTGAAGATATATTTGCTATTAGTACATTAGGATTTAGAGGTGAGGCGCTTCCTTCTATTGCATCTGTTGCTAAGGTTAATTTGAAATCAAAGATAGCATCAGAAGATTTTGGACGTGAGTTAATAATTGAAGCTGGTAATATAGTTGATTTTAATGATTGTGGTGTAAATAAAGGAACTACTATTGAAGTTAGAGATCTTTTTTATAATGTTCCAGCTAGAAAGAAATTCTTAAAAAGTTCTTCAAGGGAAGCGTCATTAATTATTGATATAGTAAATAGAACTGCAATTGCCCATCCTGATATAAGTTTTAAACTTTATAATAATGGTAAAAAAGCAGTTCATACATACGGAAATGGTAAATTGATAGACACTCTAAGAACTATATATGGTAAGACTATAAGTGAAAATCTTATAGAATTTGAAAAAACAGAAGATATAGTTACTCTTTATGGTTTTATAGGTAAAGAAGAAATAGCTAGAGGATCAAGAAACAATCAAAGCATTTTTGTAAACGGAAGATATATTAAAAATAGAGCACTAACTGTTGCTGTAGAAAATGCTTTCAAATCTTTTAGTACATGTAATAAGTTTCCCTTCTTTATACTTAACATAGAGGTTTATCCTGATTTAATAGACGTTAATATTCATCCTACAAAAGCTGAAATTAAATTTAAAGATGAAAGACTAATTTTTAAGTTAGTTTTTGATGCCGTTCATGAAGCCTTAAAGAAAGATGTATTTGATAACTTTATGTTACCAGAAGAAGCAAATAAAACCTCTGAATTTAAACCTGAAGCTGAGGAAATTAAGTTTGATATTAAACCCGTAGAAGAAAATGAAAAGGTTAAATTTCAATCACTTGAAACAAGAGAAAAATTTAAAATTGATATTCCAGTGGATTTAAAATCTGAAACTTCTTTTGAAAGTGATGAGGTTTTAGTTAAGGAAACTTCCTTTAATACAAATTATGATAATTCAAATAATGATTTTAAGGCTAATACATTTAAAAAGCCTGTTAATAAAACATATGAAGAGGCTAATACTGATAAATTTAGTACGCAATCTATTGAAACTACAGTTGAGGAAACCGAACCTGATATTAGTGAAGAGGTTATAGAAGAGAAAAGAATACCTAAGTTTCCTCCATTAGAAATAATCGGTCAGTTTAATAAAACTTATATTATAGCTTCTTATGAAGATGTACTTTATATGATTGATCAACATGCTGCTCATGAAAAAATACTATTTGAAAGGTATCTTAAGGATATTGAAAGAGCTAGTTTAATTATTCAACCCCTTCTTATACCAACAATTATTGATTTAACTATTGATGATTATGCTTGCTATGAAGAAAATGAAGAGGTGTTTAAAAATGCAGGGTTTACTTTAGAATCCTTTGGTGGCAATTCTCTTTCATTAAAAGAAGTACCTTACTTTTTAGGTAAACTTGATCCTAAAGGTTTATTTTTAAGTATTCTAGATGATTTAAAATCTTTAGGTTCTGGGAAAACTACAGAAGTTAAGTATAATAAAATTGCAACTATGGCCTGCAAGTCGGCAGTAAAAGGCAATGATAAGCTTTCTGATATAGAAATGGTCAAACTTATTGAAGAGCTTAGATTTATAGATGATCCTTTCCACTGTCCTCATGGGAGACCAACAATAATAAAATTTACTAACAATGATTTAGAAAAAAAATTCAGAAGAATTGTATAGAAGTGGTGAAATAAATGAAAGATAAAATTCTCGTAATTGCTGGTCCAACAGGAGTTGGAAAAACAGAATTATCAATTAACTTAGCAAAAAAATTAAATGGCGAAATAATTTCTGCTGATTCAATGCAGATTTATGAATATATGGATATTGGTTCTGCCAAAATCACTCTTGATGAAATGGATGGAGTTAAACATCATATGATTGATATCATAAAACCTGATAAAGAATTTTCAGTTTCTGAGTTTAAAGATGGTGGGGAAGAAGCAATTAAAGAAATAGTATCAAAAAATAAACTTCCAATGATTGTAGGTGGAACAGGTTTATATATTAATTCTCTAACATGTAATATGAACTTTTCTAAAACTGATAAAGACGAAAGCTATCGAGACGAACTAGAAAAGCTTGCCAATGAAAAGGGAAATGAATTTATCCATAATATGCTTAAAGAAATCGATCCTATTAGTTTTAAAGAAATTCATCCTAATAACCGTAAAAGGGTTATTAGAGCTTTAGAAGTATATAAGCTTACTGGTAATCCTTTTAGCTCATACAACGCCGGAGAAAGCTTCTATGACTCAAATTATGATATACATTATTATGTACTTACTATGAATAGAGAAAAATTATATGAAAGAATTAATAAAAGAGTAGACATAATGATGGAAAAGGGTCTTCTTGATGAATGCATAAAACTTAAAAATATGGGGTATACTTCTTCTATGCAGTCAATGCAAGGAATAGGTTACAAGGAAATATTATTTCATTTAGAAGGTAAGATATCTCTTGAAGAAGCTATAGATATGATAAAACAAGGTTCTCGTAATTATGCAAAAAGACAATTAACATGGTTTAGAAGAGATCCAAGAGCAATTTTCTTAGATAAAGATGTGTTATCAGAAGATGAAATAATAAACAAGATTGTAGATGACATGTTATAAAAACAAAGGTATAATAAGATTAAGAGAAAAATTTGGAGGTGCTTAATATTATGACTAAACAACAAAATAATCTGCAAGATATATTTTTAAATAATGCTAGAAAAAATAAGATTCAAGTTATAATTTATTTAACAAATGGATTTCAATTAAAAGGCATCGTTAAAGGTTTTGACGCCTTTACAGTTGTATTAGATCAAGAAGGTAAACAGATGCTTGTATATAAACATGCAATTACTACAGTAACTCCAGCTAAACCTATACTTTTCACAAATAATGAAAGCGATGATGATTATTAATTAAAAGGTGAAATTAATTTCACCTTTTTTATATGATATATAAATAATATGGAGGATTTTATATGTTACAAGTTACAAAAGATTTATTAAAAAATACATATAACTTTAAGGATGAAACTTTAGATTTATATGAGAAAGCATTAAAGGATGTAGAAACACAATTTAAAATATATGATGAAATAAGAGAATATAATCAAATGAAAGTATTAAAGGCTTTCCAAGAAGAAAGAATTAGTGATATGCATTTTACTAATAGTTCTGGTTATGGTTATGATGATATTGGTAGAGATACATTAGATAAGGTATACGCAAGAATATTTAATGCAGAAGCTGCACTAGTAAGACCACACTTTGTTAACGGTACACATGCAATTGGAACTGCTTTATATGGCGCATTAAGACCAGGAGATAAGTTATTAGCTGTATCAGGAAGACCATATGATACACTTGAAAATGTAATCGGAATAGGCGAAAAACCTAATAACGGTTCATTAAAAGATTATGGTATCAATTATGGACAAGTAGACTTAACTGCAGAAGGTAAGTTTGACTTTCCAAAGATTAAAGAAGCGCTAGAAGATAAAAGCGTTAAAGTCATACATATTCAAAGAAGTACTGGTTATGGATGGAGAAGTGCTTTCTTAGTTTCTGAAATAGGTGAAGCAATTAAATTCATAAAAGAATTAAGATCTGATGTTTATGTATTTGTAGATAACTGCTATGGTGAGTTCATTGATAGTATCGAACCTACAGATGTTGGTGCTGATTTAATAGCTGGTTCATTAATCAAGAACATTGGTGGTGGATTAGCTCCAGCTGGAGGATATATAGTAGGTAAGAAAGAACTTGTTGAACAAGCATCCTATAGATTAACTGTACCTGGCATAGGTGCTGAATGTGGCGCTACTTTCGGTCTTATGAGGACATTATTCCAAGGACTTTTCATTGCTCCTCATATAGCAATAGAAGCCTTAAAAGGAGCGGTGTTCTGTGCAAGAATAATGGAACTTGCAGGATTTGAAGTTTTACCTAAGTATGATGCTAAGAGAAGTGATATAATTCAAGCTATTAAGTTTGGTGACCCTCAAAAGGTAATTAACTTCTGTAAGGGAATTCAACATGGTTCTCCAATTGATTCTTATGCAGAATGTGAGCCATGGGCAATGCCTGGATACAATGATGAAGTAATCATGGCAGCAGGTGCATTTATTCAAGGTTCTTCAATCGAATTATCAGCAGATGCTCCAATAAGAGCTCCATATATTGCTTATTTACAAGGTGGATTAACTTTTGATCATGCTAAAATTGGAATTTTAATTGCATTAAATAAAGTTTTAAGCAAATAAATTATATAACCCAACATAACTTTTACATATTAAATTTAAAGTTATGTTGGGCTTTTTTTATTAAATTTATATTTTTTACAAAATCTGAATTAACATACTTTGACCTTTTATTTTTTTGATGTAAAATTATGATTACAAGTGAAAAATTTATACAGTATACTAAAGAGGAGGAAAAAGTGGGTATTTTATCTTTTTTATCTATTTTAGTTTTTGGATATAGTAATAAATTAAGTACCAAAGCGCTTAAAGAACAAAAGAATGGTTTATTTAAAATAAGTTTTATTATGCCTAGGTTATCTGTTGGATGGTGGGCTTTGTGTAGTTCTCAATTTTTCAGTGCACCTACAAAATCAATAGCTTGGATGTGGTTAAGAATTTCTTCATTAGGTTGGATAGGAATTTTTTGCTTTACATCAATTTACATAATGTTTTTAACCGGAAATAAAAAATTCACTTCACACAAATCAATAATTACATTATATATAATGCCTGCATTAATTTTGTTTTTATATAATTTATTTGGCGAAAATACAAGTGTTGCTTATGATCTTGTACAAAGTTCAAGTGGATTAGGGTGGACTTATGTAAATAGAATCGATTCATTTTGGCTATGGTTTTATATACTTTCAAGTCTTCTATATATGATTGTATCAATATACCTGTTATACAAAGGATACAAAATAAAAGACTATTTATATAGAATTAACTTGTCAAAATACATAATTATATCTGATGTAACAATAGGAATAATAGGCATGTTTCTAGATTTATTTTTACCTCTATTAACAGATTATTTGCCACCTCTTGCTATTATTATAATGTTTTTTCATTTATACATATATAATTATCTATCAACAATACATGATACTGTGCACATTGAAAGATATATATCAAGTGATGTAATTTTCAAAACTAGTACAGCTGCATTTTTAGTTTTAGATGAAAACGGAAAGATATTTTATTGTAATGATAAAGCATCCCATATACTTGAAATTAGTAAAAAGCAATTATTAGGAATGTCTTATAAAGATCTATTAATTAAAGATGAAAATTTCAAGTCAATCTTATCAGCAAATTCTATTGTTAACACATTTTATGATCAAATACTTCATGTAAAAATAAATAATACTAATCATTCTCTTATTGTTTCAAAAACCACAGCTTATGGTAACAAAGGTTCGTTTTTAGGACATGTAATATCATTCCAAGATATAACTAAATTAATAGAAGTACAGGAATATCTTGAAGAAATTTCCTATGATGATTACTTAACTCATTTGCCAAACAGAAGAATGTTTAATAAAATTCTTGATACTTATATAACTGATTATCAAAATAATGGACAAGATTTTGGGCTTTTATATTTGGATTTAGATGATTTCAAAAAGGTTAATGATGAACATGGTCACGAAATTGGTGATTTATTATTAACAAAGGTAGGTAATTTAATTGCTTCGTCATTAAATCAATATGAAAATATTTTTAGACTTGGAGGAGATGAGTTTGCTATATTAATAAAGAGCAATGATCTCCATTCACGTATCCTTGAATTGAAGAATAAATTAGAATCTATTATAACAAAACCACATATTATTAATAATATAACTTGTTATGTTGGTTTATCTTGTGGTTATAATATCTATTCAGAAAGTAGAGATAAAGAAAAATTCATCAAAAAAGCTGATATAAACATGTATACGTTGAAATATGCAAAGAAAGCTAAGAAATAGTAAAGTGATATGAATTGCTCATATCACTTTATTTTTTATCTATGATATAATATTTGTTATTGGATTTCAAAATCATTTTATTACCTTTAACGTATCTTAATAGAATATACATATCATATATTTGAAATGAGCTTATTAATGCATTACATGAAGCTATAGCATATAAAATTAAGTTAGCAAAAAAAAACATCATCAAATAATAGGGGATAACCGTGAAAATTATAAACTGTATAATAATAGATACAATTATTCTATTTCTAGAAACTATTTTTTTACAATAACTAAAAGGAACTAGATATCTTTTATTGAATCCAAAACACCATATTCTATCTTTAAAGTTGAAAGAAATAGATAGTGCCAAAATCAAATAATGTAATGGAATTATAATTATACATGATAAAATAAAATATCCTATAAAGCTCAAAATCGATTTTAGTGAATAGTTGTGATAGTATAAGTAATTGCCAAGACCAAAGGAAATAGGCAAACTCATGATAAGCATAATAGTATAACAGTAATTTCTTTGTTTTTCAGGAGTATTTTTATCTATAGGCATAGTAGGGAAGTTTTGTGCAAACTCATCGATGTAGTTTGGAAAATTATTATAAAGAAACATTAAATAAACCTCCATATGAAAAAAGAACTATATAATATATATATAGTTCTCTTTACATAATCTTATTACTTAATATTGTCTAAATAATCCAACAAGTTTACCTAAAATACTACAGTCATTAACTATTATAGGCTCCATTGTATCATTTTCTGGCTGTAATCTAATATGATCTTTTTCTTTAAAAAATCTTTTTATAGTAGCTTCTTCACCTATTAATGCAACAACTACATCACCATTACGTGCAGAGTCAGCTTTTTCGATAATTGCTAAATCACCATCTTCAATCCCCATGTTTATCATACTTTCACCTGAGACTTTAAGCATAAATAATTCTCTATCATGTTTTACAAAATCTATAGGAAGCGAAAAAGTATCTTCTATATTTTCTGTTGCTAGAATAGGAAGACCAGCAGTAACTTTTCCTACTATAGGTATATTAAGCATTTCTCTCTTATTTGCATTAAATTCTACTATTTCTAAAGCTCTAGGTTTAGTTGGGTCTCTTTTAATTAAACCTTTTTTCTCTAAACGCTTTAAATGTCCGTGAACAGTAGAGGTTGACTTCAATGAAACAGCTTCGCAAATTTCTCTAACTGAAGGTGGATAGCCTTTAGTTTCAGTATAAGTTTTTAAAAATTCATATATTTCAGTTTGTTTATCTTTACATTCCATTTCTTTAACACCTCTTTTATATATTATAACATAAGAAAATATACTAATCAAACCTATGTTCTTAGAAACAAGCGTTCTGTATAATTGTTTGATAAAAAGACAATACTTTGATATAATGAAATTTGAATTTTTAAAATAGGTGGTGTATCTAATGTCTAAATATACTGAAGACGATTTTTGCGATCTTTATGAAAGAAAAATATGCGATAATTGTGGAAAATGCTTAGAAGCTGAAGGTATTGATACTAAAGCAATAAGAATTGAAGATATAGCTAAAACTGTAGATGAAAATAAAGAGCTTGAGGAAGAATACATGAACGAACTTGAAGCTCAAAAAGCATCATTAGAAACAGAAAGCAATGAAGATGAATTAAAAAAATTGCAAGAAGCTTATAGTGCCTTTGAAAAAGAAACAGGTCTAGATCTTACTAGTGATGATGAATATGAAGATGCATTTGAACATATAGAATACCTTGATGATTTCGATGTTAACGATGAAACTTCAATCGAAGAAATGACAGAAGAAATTTTCCCAGGAGTTAGAAAATTAAAAAAGAAGGTTAAAAAGGAAGAATAAATATAGAATAATAATCAACAATTAATCAAAAGATAATATAGTAAAAGAATATACTATAGAGGTGATTTTGTTGATAAGAAAAAAGATACTTCCATTATTATTAGCGCTTAGTCTAGGTGCATCTGCTTTGCTTGTAGGATGTGGTACAGGAAATGCTAAAGAAGATACTAAAAATGCTGCAGAAAATGTAAAAGATTCTGTTGAAAACGCAGGAGATGCCGTAATTGATGGCACCTCAGATATAATATCTAAAATCAAAGATAATTCTATGACTTATAACAAAGAGGACTTTAAGAAAGACTTAGAAAAAGCTAATGTAGCTCCAAGCGAAATAAAGCCTGAAGAACAATCATTTTTCTCAGTAAAGCCTGATACATATGTTATAAACGGTCAAAATGTATCTGTTTATGAATATAACGAAGGAGATAAAGATGCTTTAGAAAATGATTTAAGATCTATTAAAGACAATGGCAAGAACATAAATGGAACTGCTACAAACTTCAAGGATACTCCTCATGTTTATAAGAAGGGTAGAATAGTAGTAATGTATGATGGTAACGATGATGGAACCATTACAGCATTAACTAATATATTAGGAACTCCTATACTTGGATAAAAAAAGAGCCATTGGCTCTTTTTTTATAACTTTGATAGCGGATTAGATTTAACTGCTTCTCTTAATGACTCATCATCAACGTGAGTATATATTTGAGTGGTAGAGATATTTTCGTGTCCTAATATATTTTGTAGGCTTCTAATATCAACGTTCCCATATTTATACATTAATGTCGCAGCAGTATGTCTTAATTTGTGAGGGGAGTATTTCCCATTTACTATTCCAGCTTGTCCAAGATGCTTTTTAACTAATAGTTCAACAGTTCGTTTGTTTATAGGCCTATTTCTTGAAGAAATAAACAAAAAATCTTTAAATTCAGGTGAAACTTTTGATGTATCACGAACTTTCATATAATTATCAATAGCTTTCAAACAAGCTTCATTTAAGTAAACAGTACGTTCTTTATTACCTTTACCTACAATAGTTAAGATATCGTCTTTTATCTTCTTTATATTAATTGAACATAGCTCAGATAAACGCATACCACAGTTTAAGAATAGAGTCAAAATACAATAATCTCTATCATAGTTTTTATCCGTCTTATCTAAGGAATTCAATAGATCAACACTTTCATCTAGTGTCAAATAAACCGGTTGTCTTTTTTCTAATTTAGGAGATTCTAAATCAAGAGTAGGGTTCTCTGAAATAATTTTGGCTTTAGAATGTAAAAACTTAAAGAATGCCTTCAATGATGCAACTTTTCTAGCTCTTGCATAAGTACCATTTTCTCTTGTTTTTTCAGCGTAGGAGAGAAAGGCATATATATCTGTAAGCTTTATATTGCGAATAAAATCATTATCTATGTCGTTGATAGGTATTTCTTCAAATTCTAATGAAGTATCAGTAACCAAACCTTTATAAACCTTTAAAAACCTAAAGAAAACAACAAGATCAAGTTCATAACCATAAATAGTGTTCTTAGATTTACCTTTGATTGTTTCTAAATAGTTAAGAAAATCTCTAAATGCTTCAGGATATGGAACAGTATTAGCAACCTCAATACCAAATGCATTCATAGCAGTATTTTCTTCCTTTGATTTTAATTCTTCAATATCGATTTTATTTCTCCCTTTGATTTTCGATGAAGATTTCAAGTCTCTGTTCAAACCTAATTCTTTAAGCCAAATCTGAATAGATCTAACACTTACCCCGTATATAACTGATAATTGGCTTGTAGTTAGCTTCTTTTTATAAGAAAGTATATATAAGTCCTCAATTATCTCTTCATAGCTTCGTTCGGAATTTAGCTCATAATATTTGCTATAAGCTGAATGAATTCTTTTTCTATCAGCCTGACTTAAGTCTGTATCTAATAATTTTAATACTTCGGCTGAATACTCGAAGTTTTTATATTTATTTCGCTTTTTTATCATTATTTTTTCCTCCGTCAATGTCTCAAAACCGTTGATATTATTATATCACAGAGTTTTTTTTCTTTCAAGTATGCGAATTTCGCTAAATGTATATTTAGCGAAATAGTTTTTAAGTATTTTAAATTAATATATATGAATTTTATTATTTTAACCTCCTAAATTTATATGTATAAAACATCCTATAAATTTATTTATTGGCGTAAATTTATACTTCAATATGGATTCTGACAGAAAAAATGTTTCAACTTCAAGCTTAAACTACATTTTATACATTTAAGTAAAAGTTGAAATTTCAGATTCAAAATAAGTATTTATTGCTTAAGTAAAAAATAAAGGCTTAAAAGAAATATGCATAATAATCAAAATCGATAGTTGTAGTTCATAATTTGGTACTATCTTGGTTGTTCTTCCATTTAATTGCTACAATACATTTGTGCCTAGTTTATATTTCTAGAAATATTTCTACCTTATATATTTACTCCGTCGGAATTCTCAGAATTGTATTTGCCTCATATTTGATATAAATATATATTATACATATATGGCATGTCATTACATATTACCTAATATTAATTCCAATTTACTATACTTTATTAAATTTATCAGGTATTTGAATATGCTATTTTTTTCTATGTAAACAAATGAAAACAGAGGGAGCGAAATTTAAAAAAATCTTAAATATATATAAATAAAAAAAGGATAGAGTAAATCAACTCTATCCATTAACTACCTTATTTTACTGCAATTACATTTGCATTTTT
>JAQXTC010000013.1 GCA_029219285.1 Clostridiaceae bacterium | reverse complement strand
AGGCACCAGTTACACTAACTTTTCTACCATTAATACTAGTTGCATTAATATTAACGCCTGGAGCAGCTATATCTGGTTTTACTATTGGAAATAAAGGAAATCCTTTGCCAGATTCAGCTATAATACTGTTATTATTTTGATTGTAGTAGGAAACAGATATGGCCTTACTTGAGATGCCTGGTACACTTATTGTTTGTCTTGGATTTGATTCCAAAAATCTAGTGCCAGGTTTTAGTGTTTTAGACGGAGGAAGCCAAATATCAAATCTGCCATTAACAATATATTCGCCTTTTAATCTAATTTTCCATATCCCTGGTTTGATATCCATAAAAGACAAATCAAAAACTTGTAGCCCAGAAATATTATCCCAAGTGTAGAAGTTGATTTTAAGGGAGGTATTTTCAAAGACATAGTTTATGGTCCTTTCTTTATAAAGATTAGTTGTCATAAATTCCGAACTTTCGCCAGAAGGAGAAACAACAGCTATAGACATTTTATTTGGACGTCTGATCCAAACCTTAAATTCTAAAAGCTTCATGCTATTTTCAATTCTTAAGTTGGCTTCCTTTATATCATCAATACCAGTTAAAGTTCCAGACGCATGTCCTTCTGTAGCACCTTCATTACCACAGCTAGCTACAAAAACAAGACCTCTATAACTGGCAATTTCACTTAAATATCTGGAAAAAATATCACTAGAATCGTGACTGTAATCAGAGGCACCAATAGAATTTAATATAATCATTGGCTTCCCTACTTTTAAAGCATAATCTTTTAAGTATTCAATACCAGCTATAATTGAACTTAGATAATAAACTGGAACATTTCTAATATTCTCATTTGCAAGTTGTCTTCTTAATTTATTTGATTGTCTAAGTTTTACAATGGCAAAGGTGCAATCATTAGCCACACCGATAACATCTTTATCGTAGCCTCTTGCCCCTACAATACTTGCCATCTGAGTACCATGACCTATTTCATCTCTTGAAGGAACTATAGAATAGGGATCATTACCATCAAGTTTTGCTTTTATTGCTGCATTAATTTGTGCATTATCATAAATAGTTCCTGTAAATACATTACTTGAATTTGCATCGGGGGTAGGGGAATTTATAGTTTGATCCCATAAAGTTTCTACTCGCGAAGTGTTATCTTCTCTTAAAAATTCCTGATTAGTATAGTCTATACCAGTATCAACTATGCCAATTATTACGCCTCTACCAGTTAAATTTAAATAGGGATTAATCTTTATCGGCTCAATATTACTAACAAAGGAGGTACTTGTACCTTCTAGTACATATATGTTTCTAAAGTTTACAAAAATAATAGCAGGTACAGCAGCTCGAACTTCATCAAGCCTATCACCTTTGACAGCTAAAATAGCTAATTTATCAGTAATTGTGAAGGCACAGGCATAATCAATATTTTGCATTTGTTCTAAAAGGTTTCCCCTATACTCTATTAAATATTTCTCTGTATCATCTTCATCAATAAATAATTTACAAGTTTCTCTATCCACAAATAGTTTCTCCTATAAAGTAGTAATTAATATAAATATATTTGTTTAAATTATTACTTATTCAATTTAATTAGAAAGACTTTGTATAAAAATGATATAATATAAATGATTTCATTAACTTAAAAAGGTTTAGGAGGAAAAAATGAGTAAGTATACAATTGACAAAGAAGTAATTTTAAAATTAGCTAAGGAAATATTAGAATTTGATAGTCCTACAGGATTTTGTTTTGAAATAATAAACAAGATAGAAGCAATAGTAAAAGGTTATGGATATAAGTTTGAAAGAACTAATAAGGGCTGTGGAGTAATCACTGTTGAAGGTGAAAGTAATGAAAAGACAATTGGTCTTTGTGCCCATGTTGATACATTAGGAGCTATGGTTAGATCAATAACTTCTGATGGTACATTAAAGTTTACAATGCTTGGTGGTCCATGCGTACCAACTCTTGATTCTGAGTACTGTAAAATAAGAACAAGAGATGGCAAGATTTATACAGGTACTTTCTTAAGTACAAGCCCATCAGTTCATGTTTTTGACGATAGTGCATCTAAGACAAGAGATGAAAAGAACATGGAAGTTAGAATTGATGAAGAAGTAAGATCTAAGGAAGATGTATTAAAGCTTGGAATTGCTCCTGGAGATTTTATTTTCATAGATCCCAAGACTACAATTACTGAAAGTGACTTTATAAAATCTAGATTTATTGATGATAAGGGTAGTGTTTCAGCATTATTAGGTTTATTAGAAATAATGAGAAGAGAAAATCTTAAACCTAAATATACATTAAAGATATTAGTTTCAATATATGAAGAAGTTGGACATGGCTCAGCATATATACCAAGTGATATTTCTGAATTAATAGCTGTTGATATGGGATGTATTGGTGATGATTTATCTTGTACAGAATATCAAGTAAGTATTTGCGCTAAGGATTCTAGTGGGCCTTATGATTTTGAACTTACAACGAAGCTTGTAAATTTAGCAAAGGAAAATGACATAGACTATGCAGTAGATATTTATCCTAGATATGGTTCAGATGTTAGTGCCGCATTAAGAGCAGGAAATGATATAAAGGGGGCTTTAATAGGACCAGGAGTACATGCTTCTCATGGTATGGAAAGAACTCACTATAAAGCGGTAGAAAATACGCTAAAATTATTATTAGCATATTTAGTAAAGTAAATATGACAAGACCTTATACTTTTTATATGAAATAAGAAAAACTAACATTTTTTCGACATTTTTCATTGGTATTGTTTACAAAACAATATAATATTGTATAATTAATTTAATGAGATTGATTATAATGGATTCCAAAAAGCAAATTTCAATGAAATAATATGCTTAATTAAGAAGTGCTTAAGAATATAAAAATGCAACATTTCTTCGATTTCACTAAAAGATAAGAGGTTAATTGATGATATGAATGTAAAAAAATTAAGTGAAGCAGCAATGATTTCTGCTTTAGTTGTGATTATAAGTGTACTCGCAATAGGGACAGGTATAGGATACACTTTATATTTAGATATGATAGTTCCCATAATTTTTTGTTTGGTCTTATTAAAATGTGATATTAAATATACATTAATGTCAGCTATTACAGCCATACTTATA
>JAQXTC010000012.1 GCA_029219285.1 Clostridiaceae bacterium | reverse complement strand
TAATACCATGCTGAATTACTTTCTTTAATTCAGCACCTGAAAGATCCATTGTTTCAATGTAGTTATCAAAAGGTAATATTTCATACATATCACCAACTGTAACTTCACCTTTTTCAAGGCTTCTTCTGATTCCACCACCGTTATTTACAGCAATTTGAGTTCCAGCAGTTTGTCTCATTGTTTCAGATACCTTAACACCTAAATCAGTAAGGTTAGAATATTTATCATCATTATTCAATCTTTCATCTAAAGCTGTAACATGTTCATTTAATATTCCTTTTAATTTTTCTTGTAAAGCATCCATTTGCGCCTTAACTTCAGGATCTTCTGGAAGATTCTTTTCATTTCCTTGGAACTTAGTTAATTGTGGTTCAACACTTACAAGTTTATTATCTTTATCAAATTTAAATGATATTTTAGCAAGGGCTCTACCATTATTACCAGCTTGTACTACTGGAATATTATTAACCTTACCAGATACAAACTTATGGCTATGAGCACTAACTATTGCATCTAAACCTGCAATATTTTGGTTAGCAAGGTCTGCTGCTTCCCCTGTTATATTACCATCTTTGTCTTGGTATGAACCACAGTGAGTTAAAGCAACTACAACATTAGCACCTTGTTCTTTTACTATTGGAATATATTTTTCTAAAGTCTTTTTATATTCCTCAAATTTTAATCCTACAGTATTTTCTGCCTTTGTACTAGTTAATGTTTCTTCTGTAGCTAGTCCAATAAATGCAACCTTAATTCCATTCTTTTCGATTATCTTATAAGGTTTAACAAAATCTGCAGGTTCCCCTGTCTTTTCATCAACCATGTTAGCTGCTAAGAATTCAAAGTTTCCATCCTTTTGCCAAGTTTTAAAGTTTGCAGTTCCCCAGTCAAATTCATGGTTACCAACAGCTGAAACTTGTAATCCCATGGCTTTTATCATATCTATTTCTGGTTCACCTTGAGTAAGGTTTGAAATAGCTGAACCTTGGAATAAATCTCCACCTGCAACTGGAATTACTCCGTAATTTTCATTTTCTTTTCCTTGATATTCTTTAACAACACCAGTAAGTTTTGCAGCACCAATATTTTTACCAGATTCTAAAGCACTACCATGGAAATCATTAAAGGATAATACATCAACAGTTTTGCATTCTACAGTAGCTCCACCATTTAATGCTTCAATCTTATCAGCTTCATCTACTGCTTTTACTGGCATTGAAGAAAAACCTGTAATAAACATCAATGCAAAAGTAGTAATTAAAGCCACTATTTTCTTGTAGTTTTTAAACATATTACTCCTCCTAGTATTTAAAGTATAGTTTTACATAATCTCTCAACCCCATTTCATATTATATTTTATACGAATATTTTTTTCAATATTTATTTTATTTTTCGTATTTTATTTAACATAACCAAACTAAACTTAACATTCTTAACTTTATCAAAACAAAAAAGCCAGCAATAAATTTGCTGACTTTTTAAATTCATATTCAGTTAAACAAAGCTTTTTAATTAACTTTAAATCTATTTACTTCACCTATCATTTCATTTGTCTTTTCTTTTAATGTTTGTGCTATTGCAGACATTTCTTCAATAGATGCATTCATTTCTTCAGATGATGCTGATATTTCCTCTGATGAAGCTGACACTTCAAGAGCTACTGATGAGATATTATCTACTTTTACTAATATTTCATTTTTTTCTTCATTTAACTTATTTATTGATGTCTCAACAGTATTTATTTTTGGTAATACTACATCAATAGCTTCTATTATCTTATTAAATGACTCAATTGATTCTTTGATAACACCTTCTTGATTAGATAGTTCATTATCTACTTCACTTGATTCTTCTACAATTTTATTAGCCTCTTTAGATATTCTAGCTATTAATTGATTTATTTTTTCTGCAGATAATTGAGATTCTTCAGCAAGTTTTCTTATTTCTTCTGCTACAACAGAGAATCCCTTACCAGCTTCACCTGCTCTTGCCGCTTCAATAGCTGCATTAAGAGCTAGAAGATTAGTTTGTTCTGCTATTCCATTAATAACATTAGTTATCTCATTAATTTCATTTACATTCTTGCCAAGACCATCAATCTTTTCGCTAAATGCTTTAAATACATTGCCCACATTAACTACTGAAGCATTTAATAATTCCATCTCACCGCTACTGTTCTTTGCTTGTTCATTTATATCATTAGATGTCTTATCAACATCTTGTATTTCTTTAATAACTTGTACTACTTTTTCTCCAAAGTCATTAACTATTTCTGATATTTTCATTAATTCTTCCGATTGAGATGTTGTACCCTTGGCAATTTCATTTATAGATTCAGTAATATTTTGCGATACCATACTTATTTCCGAAGATGCTGATGATAAGTTTTCTGCTTCAACATCTATTGTTTCTGAATTATTTTTTATACCTTTTATTATTTTACTTAATGAATTGGACATGAACTGCATGCCTTTTGCCATTTGACCAATTTCATCATTTCTATTTAAGTACTTATTATTTAATTTAATTCTTAAATCTCCACCCGCTAAAGTTTCAAGAGAATCTGATGAGTCTTTGATACCTTTAGCAATACGAGTTGACATTATGTATGCTAAAACTACTCCTATTGCAATCAACAATAATGAAGTAAATACTATTAAAATTCTTAGTGTTCTAAGTCCACTTAAAGCACTAACAGAACTTACCTCAACAACTGCAACCCAGTTAGTTCCTTCTACCTCAGTATAACCTATGAATTTCTCTTCATTTTCTAGTTTATATGTAGAAAATCCATTTTTTTCATTTATTGCTTTTTCAAAAGCAGATGCCTTATCTTTAAATTTTTCATTTGTTTCTGCTTTTTTTATAATATTATCACCATTCATAACTAGATCTTTATCATTATGAGCAATAACTGTTCCTTCATTATTTAAAATATACGCAAAACCATCCTTGCCATATTTAACATTGTTTGTTAATGCGCTTAATCCATTACCGTCTCTAACTTCACTCATTACTCCTATTACTTTGCCATCTTCTTTTATTGGAACCGCAAGAAAAACTGAAAATTGCCCAGTTGATTTACCAATCATCGGATCTGAAAAATTACTTTCACCTGCTAAAGCTTTTTTAAAATACTCTCTATCAGCAAGATTTTGTTCCTTACCATCACCATTGAAAGAATCCCCATTTATATCGATAATTGTAAGGCTTTCACAACCAATTCTTTGAGCTTCATCGTATAAAAATTTTATCTTATCTTCTTTTGAAATATCTCTACTAATTACTTCACTTCTTGCAGCAATAGCTTCAAGTTCTTTAAGTTCACCTCTCATGTTTGTTGAAGCAGCATTAGATACTTCATTAGATACTTCTTGAATTGTGTTTTCAGTATTGGTTAGTAAAGCTTTATATGCGCTAAAATAAGTTGTAATACTCAAACATAAACATACTGTAACAATTAATAATCCCACTAATAAAATTAATTTTTGTTTTAAACTTTTCATATAGTCCCTCATTCCTTCACCAATTATATTTACTATATATCAGTTATTTTGATAATATTTATAATTTATTTTACAATATTTTTCTGTTTCTTACAATATCCACACAGCTTTCCCATTAATAATTAAATTCTTTTTTATAAGCACAAAAAAGTTAATTAATTTCTAATGTTTGTGGTTATTATTTCATTATTATTTATTAATTGTTTAATTCATTAACACTTTATAAAACAATGGACATATTTTTTATAATGAAGAATTAATAGTTACGGACTCATAGGCCCCCTCATAATGATGAACAATTTATCTCAGGGAAATTAGAATAAAATTGTTCTATATTTGAGGAGGTCTAAATGAAGTTTACACGAAAATTTACGATTATAAAAAGAAATGCAAAGAGCTACTAAAACAAAATCATGAATTAGAAGTAGCAGTTCTTAGGGATATGTTAAAAAAAAGAATACATTCTTCTATCGATTATAGAACTCCACAAGAATTTTATGATCTAAAGAATAATGTATTCAAAAACAAACTTGTTGTGAAATTATAAATTAATTTCTCTAATATTTCAAGAACTGAGTCAAGCTTGAGAAATATTAGATAAAATTTTAAGAATAAAAAGTATTTGAGACAAATTGTCCCATTTGGAGGGGCCAATCCGTCCTTCATTCTTAATTCTTAAAGTAATTTTATTCCTGCATCTTCACAAGTCTTAACTGTGTTATCATCCCAAATGGAAGATTGTACTTCACCAATATGTGCTTTTCTTAAGAAGAACATACATATTCTTGATTGTCCTATTCCGCCACCTATTGTTTGCGGTAATTTTTCTTCAAGTAATAATTTATGAAAATATAGTTTCTTTCTATCTTCACATCCAGCCTTCTTTAATTGTTCTTCTAAAGCTTCTTTATTAACTCTTATACCCATTGATGATACTTCAAAAGCTCCATCAAATAAAGGATTATAAAGAAGAATATCACCATTAAGTTTCCAGTCATCATAATCTGGACTTCTTCCATCATGTTTCTTACCACTTAAAAGTTTATCTCCAATTTGCATTAAGAATACTGCTTTCTTTTCTCTGCAAATAGCATTTTCTCTTTCCTTTGAAGTCATGTCAGGATACATATCTTCAAGCTCTTGAGTTGTTATAAATGAAATTTCTTCTGGTAAAACCTTTTCTAATGTAGGATACTCTGATGCTACATATTCTTCAGTATTCTTTAAAACTCCATAAATTGTTTTTACAACACTCTTTAATGTATTTACATTTCGCTCTTCCTTAGCAATAATCTTTTCCCAATCCCATTGATCAACGTAAATTGAATGAAGATTATCTAGGTCTTCATCACGTCTTATAGCATTCATATCAGTATAAAGACCTTCACCTACATTAAATTCATATTTATATAAAGCATATCTTTTCCACTTAGCTAAAGAATGAACTATTTCAATGTTACTATTTTCTATAGCTTTCATATCAAAAGCTACTGGTCTTTCCACACCATTTAATTTATCATTTAGCCCTGAATTACTTTCTAAAAAAAGTGGTGCAGATACTCTTGTTAAATTTAACGCCTTACTAAATTCAACTTGAAAATAATCCTTAACCTTTTTTATTGCTACTTCTGTTTCTCTAAGTGACAGATTTGATTTGTATCCTTCTGGTACAAAAACACTGCCCTTGTTATTATTTTCCATAATATATCCCCCAATTTATATAGTGATTTATTTTATTTTAACACAATTATTAATTAATTTCATATTTTTATGTATTTTCTAATTAAAAATTAGTAAGCGTAAATATGCTTTTTTATACAAAAGTAAAAGTGGTAGAATTATGTTTTCACATATTATTCCTACCACTAAAATAAACCTATTTATTATTAATATATATTTCTAACGCTTTTCCAATAAATTTTGAAGCACCTTTTCCATACTTATCATCAAAAACTTTTATATAAGTCTCGTTATTTTGAAATAACTCAGCCTTATGAGGATAATGATTTTCTGGCATTTCCATATTTAAAGACTTATAAGATTCCCTTTCAACATTAATTATCTTTTCTATAATGTCTTGTAAGTCCTCATTAGCTGGATCCTTAGTTAAATCAGCTGTTAATCTCTTATATAATTTTTCCCCTTCAGGTTCCCATCCATTCATATTAATATTTAAAGCATTACCAAAAAAGTTACAAGCGCCTTCACCATATAGCTTATCAAATTCTCCAAACTGCTTGTTAAGCTTCTTTGTTTCTTCTTTCATATTCTTATATACATTAACTATGGAATACCAATGATCATCGCCATCTTTCATCTTAAATACTTCATATTCTTTTTTACTAAGTTCAGTAATTTTAGTTGCAATTTCTTGAACTTCTTTAGATGATTGGCCTTTATCTTTATAAGAAAATAATTTATCTAATAGCTTTCTTAATTTAGGGTTATTATCCTCAATCAGATCCTGTCTATATTCATCAAACTTTTCAGATAAGGACATATATTTTTCATTACTAAAATTCTTTTTTAGAGAATCTACGAATTTTTCCATACTGCCATACTCTTCAACAGCATCCTTGGCAATTTTATCTTGATTAGTTTTACATCTTTCTATAAATTCATCATATTTTTCAATACTACCATATTGTTTTATTATAAGTTCTCTATTTTCCTCTTTAAAACTATTTAGCACCTCAAAATATTCAGTCATATCAAATTCTTTAAATTCCATTGTACCCTCTCCTTTTAATGTTTTATCAATAAGGTCAATCAATCCATCAAGTCTTTTACGTTTTAGCTTTAAAAGTTCTTTCTGACTTTTTAACGCTTTAACTTTATCAAAAGATGGACTTAACATTATTGATTTTACATCCTTTAAAGGTATTTCAAGCTCTTTAAAAAACAAAATTTGTTGCAAAGTTTTCAAAGCTTCATCATCATATAATCTATAACCTGATTCTGATATAGTTGTAGGATTCAATAATCCAATTTTATGATAATAATGTAGCATTCTTACACTTATTCCTGTTAAATCTGAAACTTCCTTCACTGTTTTCAAAGCTTGAACACCCCTTTAAGAATTTAATATTAGAAAAGATATTTTTAATAGCGCTATTTGTTATCTTTTTCTAAGTATGTTTTTATATTACACTATAACATCATGTTAGGGTCAACAACTTTTCAAAAAAAAATTGTCTTACCTTTTTTTACATTGATAAGACAACTTCTAAACATATTATAATAATTTATCTTCCATTATCAATTATATTTTGAATAAGATCGGTACAACGCATACATGCAGTATTAGCGCCTGTAGCTTCTCTTACTTTTTCTAAAGTATCAGCACCATTCTTTACTGCCTTAACCACTTCTTCTATAGAAACCTTTTTGCATGTACATGCATTTTTTAGGACTTTTTCAATATTCTTTGCATATTCATCATCCTCAATGAATATATCAGTACTCTTTTTAATATCATCAAGGGTTCTAGCTCCCCCTGACATAGCAAGTCTTACTTTCTTGTAGTCCTCGATTTTAAGACCCATTTTCATTTCATTATTACTCATTTTCATTTCACCTTCAATTTAATTCTACTTTAACTCACTAAACCATAATGCAATTTCATCTTCAGCCTTTTCTGGAGAATCTGATGCATGCACTACATTTTCAGTTTTACTCTTTGCATACCTATATCTTATGCTTCCTTCAAATGCATCCTTAGGATCAGTAGCTCCATTTATACCCCTAACTCTCTTTACTGCATCTTCGCCTTCTAGGATAATTGCAACCAATGGACTTCTAGTAATAAACCCAATTAGTTCATCATAAAAATCCTTTCCTTGATGTTGTGCATAATGCTTTGAAGCAATTTCTTCTGTGGCTTTCATCATTTTTAAAGCCTTAACCTTAAGTCCATTGTCTTCATAACAACTTATTATGTTACCAATAATATTCCTCTCTACCCCATCAGGTTTAATTAACACCAAACTCTTTTCTACCATAATTAATGTTCCTTTCTATTATTATATTTCTATCTATTTATTATTCCTCATAATACAAAAAATAATTCATAATAACCGAAAAAAGAAAAGAGACTAATTTCTCTTTTCTTTCAAAAAAATCTATTTTCTTATCTTAATAATCATAAAGCTTGGTGTTTCCATAAATCCTTCATACATTTCAGGATATCTCTCTTTCCACTCTTTAGGTGGTTCTGGTTCCTGCACCTCTTCTAAGGTAAATCCAGCGCTAATTGCCGCATTAATATAATCAGAAAATGTATAATGATAACTAGTGCTTAAATAATTTTCTATTTTATCATTATATTCAATCCATGGTTGTATATAAGATCTTAAACTCTTATCTAAATATCGTACTTGCCATTCATCATCCACTGGAAATTCACCATTTTTATCCAAGGGATACTGTGCTGAGTAAATAGGATGCATTAATGATAGAATTTTTCTTTTTACCTTTCTCTTTGGCCATTTTTAACATCTCTTTCGATATATCTATTCCCTTTATAGACTTAGGCTCTTTTTCTTCAAGTAAGAAAGTAAATCTACCCGACCCACAACCTAGCTCTAATATATCTTTATTATTTAAAACAGGTAACATTTTCTTTATACATGTCCACTCTATTACATAACTATAGGAATTCTCACCCTCAGTAAACTCCTCATAGGCCCTAGCCATCTCATCCCAATTTTTCTTAATGTTATGCATATTAATTAATCCCCCATTAGTAAAATTCAAATTATGTTAAAAGTATAACATATCTCAAGCTACAATTAACTTTCAAAAACACTTCTGTAACAATCATGCAAAAAAATAAGTAAGAAGTTCAACTTACAAACTTCTTACTTACTAGTCCTTATATGCACTTATTTAAACTTTTATATCACTTAAGATATTACACTTTCACTAAAAGCATTTTCTATATCTTGAATCAAATCATCTACATTTTCTATCCCTACAGATAATCTTAATAGACTATCTACTATTCCTACCTCTTGTCTTATTTTATATGGTATAGAAGCATGTGTCATAGCTGCTGGATTACAAATTAAAGATTCAACTCCTCCTAAACTTTCTGCAAGCGTTATTAACTTTAGACTCTTTAGAAATTTCTTATAATCTACTTTTTTATTTACTATGAAGGATATCATGCCTCCAAAGCCAGAAGCTTGCTTTTTTTGAATTTCATATCCTTTTGAATCTTTAAGTCCTGGATAATACACCTTGTCTATATATTCACTATTTAATAGAAAATCAACTATTTTTTCTGCGTTTTCATTGTGCCTATCAAGTCTTACTCCTAATGTTTTTATACCTTGAAGTAATAAAAATGAATCAAATGGTCCAAGGACTCCACCAGTAGAATTTTGAATAAAATGAAGCTTATCACTTAAATCTTTATCATTTACAGCTATAAGTCCTGCAACTACATTACTGTGACCACCAAGGTATTTAGTAGCACTATGAATAACTATATCTGCTCCATAATTTAATGGCCTTTGAAGATATGGAGACATAAATGTATTATCAACTATTACAAGAGCACCATATTCTTTTGCAAGGTTACTTACTTCTTGAATATCTGTTATATCCATAAGGGGATTAGTTGGTGTTTCAATAAATATAGCTTTAATAGGTGTCTTTGATTTATTTTCTTCAAAAACCTTCTTTACGTCATCTAATTTTGAACTGTCCACAATCTCATAAGCAATATTAAAATTATTAAAGACCTTGTCTATAACTCTAAAAGTTCCACCATAAAGATTACTTGGAATAATTATTTTATCGCCAGATTTAAACAATGATAAAATAGCTGTTATTGCTGCCATTCCACTTCCAAAGGCTAACCCTTCTGTCCCATTTTCTAGCTTAGCAATAGTTTTTTCTAATGCCTCCCTAGTTGGATTTCCTGTCCTTGAATATTCATATTTAAAATCACCAAGAGCAGCTTGTTTATATGTTGATGTTTGATAAATAGGAACATTAACTGAACCTGTGTATTCATCACCATCTACTGCGCCATGTACTAATACTGATTCTATTTTCATTTTATATTCCTCCTTAATTTTTTAGCCGTGTGAAAAAGTTTCTACAACTTCTTTGTCGTAAAGCTGACTATGTATATCTTGATTTTTTCCAGGTATACCACAAGCATCTGCTCTACAATGTTTGCAATGTCTAAATACCTCAAGATATTGTCCAGCTTCTTGTCTAACCTTCTCAAGTAATTCACAGGTTGGGGCTTCAATATGAGCTAATTCATTTTGAGGTATTAAAGGAATAATATTTAACAATGAAGCTCCTAAATCCCTTGTTACTCTTGCTACTTCTTTAATGTGTTTATCATTAATTCCCGGTACTAAAACACTGTTAATTTTAACTATCACACCAAGGTCTGCTATCTTTTTAATACCTCTAAGCTGTGCATCAATTAATTTATTTGCTCCCTCTACTCCTATAAGCTTATTGCCATTTTCATCAATGACATATGAACATATATTTTGTAAAATCTCTGGATCAACTGCATTAACTGTAACTGTTATTGTTTCAAGACCTGCTTTTACTAATCTTTCAGCTTTTTCCTCTAATCTTAGTCCATTTGTACTAAGACACTTTACAAGCTGAGGAAATTCCTCCTTAATGAGCTCAAAAGTTTCTACTGCCCAGTCAGTTGCTAAAGTATCACCAGGACCAGCAATTCCTGCAACTTTAATTTCCGGACATAATTTTAGAGCTTTTCGTATTGTATCTACTGCCTCTTCTGGTTTTAAAATCAATGAACTTACCCCTGGTCTTATTACTGATTTATTAAATCCACGCTTACAAAACTTACATTGAATATTACAAGTAGGACTTACAGGCAAGTGAATCCTACCATATTTAAAATGAGCTTCTCCACCTAAACACGGATGTACCTTAGCTAAATGCTGAAAATTTTTACCCTTATTAGGCCTTGTAACTAATTCAAAATCTGCTTTTGCCATAGCCTTTACTTCACTTCCTTATCTATATAATTTTCACTTTACTATTAACTAGTTTGAATAGGATATCTTCTATAAAGTAGGGGGCTTCTATTGCCTTTATTCCATTTGCATAGAGTTCATAACTTGCACCTTGCCCTACTTTAGCTACAAATACCGCTTTACAATCTTTTATTACACTAATAGATTTTTTTAGAGAATCTTCAGTATGTTCAAACTCTTTACAAGATGGCTCATTTACTCTTGTTTCAATATATCTATAATCTTTGTCATCTATCTCAACAATATGAAAGGCTTTAGCACGTCCAAAATGTTGATTTACAACTTTTCCATCACTACTGGCAAATGCTACTCTATAAGACAACTATAATCACCTTCCTAATAAGAATTAAAAATATATCTAAATTTGATATTCCTTATCTAAATTGTCCATTAAGCCATACTCAAATAAAATCTCTTCAAGTCTCTCTTGAGTCATAGGTTTTGGAATAACAAATAGCTTATTTTCTTCTATTTGCTTAGCTAAATTTCTATACTCATCTGCTTGTTTGTCTTCTGGAGAATAATCAATCACTGTTTTCTTTCTTATTTCAGCTCTTTGAACAACATTATTTCTAGGGACAAAATATATTAGTTGTGTTCCAAGTTCCTTGGCAAATGCTCTTAATACGTCTCTTTCTCTATCAACATTTCTGCTGTTACAAATTATTCCTCCTAATCTAACTCCACCTTTTAATGCATACTTTTTAATTCCTTTACAGATATTATTAGCTGCATATAAAGCCATCATCTCTCCACTAGCAACAATATATATTTCCTTAGCCTTACCTTCTCTTATTGGCATAGCAAAGCCTCCACAAACAACATCACCAAGAACATCATAAAAAACATAATCTAACTCTTCTGTATATGCTCCAAGAGTTTCAAGCATATTTATTGATGTAATAATTCCTCTACCGGCACATCCTACCCCTGGTTCTGGTCCACCTGATTCAACACACTTAATACCATTAAATCCAACCTTCATAATTGAATCTAATTCTATGTCATCCCCTTCTTCTCTCAATGTATCTAAAACAGTTTTTTGAGCTAAACCATTTAATAATAATCTTGTAGAATCAGCCTTAGGATCGCATCCAACTACCATTATCTTTTTACCTAATTCCGAAAGTCCTGCTGTTAAGTTTTGAGTTGTAGTAGACTTACCGATACCTCCTTTCCCGTAAATTGCAATTTGTCTTAATTTTTTTTCTGCCATAATTCATTCCCCTTTTCCGATTATTTTTTATCAACAATGATTATTAACTTCTAAAAATCCCTATTAATTTATATTTCATAAACCTTAATTACCTATAACTTGCAAGAACTCTATCGTATATATCTTCTATAGCTCTAAGACCACCAGAATATCCTGCATATCCACAATTTAAAACTAATCTATATGTCACAGGTACACTTATAATTAATAAATCTGCTTTTATCCTTTCAGCTAAATCCTTATCCCATCCGCTACCTAAAATCAAAGCTCTTTTATCTGAATTCTTCTTGAAATCTTCATAAATTTTATATGAATCTAAACCTGCATCAGGATTAAATTCTACATCTATAGTTCTTTGTTTATATTCTGAAATATTATTAAACTTTTCCCTTAAATCCTCTTGATATTTTTCAGGCGTATTATCTGCAATAAACAATTTAGCAGGAACTATACCAAGTTCATTTAATAAAAACTTACTAAATCCTAATGTATAAGTTGCATCAGCAATACTATATAAACGCCTTGGAATACCATACCTAAATTCAAGCATGAAATCTGCTGTTTTCTCAATGTGTGAATAGTATTTTTCTTCCTCTTTAGTTATGAATTTTTCAGCCTTCTCTTCATCAAGATGGGCAAATTTTACTACTTCTCGTAAGAATTTAGATGTTTCAATTCCTCCTATAGGTAAGTAAGGAAATTGTAAATAAGGTGTTTTATACTTTTTTTCTAAATGCTTAACTATATCAAGTCCTGCCCATGCATTTACTAAAATATTAAATTCAGCATTAGGAATAGTCTTCCATTCTTCTACTCCTCCAGACTCATTTCCGAAAAGTACATTAACCTTAAGACCAATTGCTTCTAAAAGTCTTTTTAGTTCTTCTAAATTCCCATTCCAATATGGATCTTGATATGGAACTGTAGCAAACAGGTTTACAAGTCCCTTTTCTACACCTTTATCATTTTTAAATTTATCTACATATTGATCGATTATTGCATTTACAACAACGCTATGACTTACATAGTTATTACTTTTAAATCCACCACTTTCTACATAAACAATAGGTTTATCTTCATCCTGAAATTCTGAAACTACACTAGCAACATCATCTCCAACAATAGCAGCTGTACAACCTGTTATAACCACATAAAGGTCAGCATCAATCACCTTAAATGAACCTTCAATAACATTTTTTAACTTTCTTTCTCCACCAAATACAACGTCCTTTTCTTCAGCGTTTGTACATGGAATAGTACTGCCTCCAGCATATCCCTCACCTTGACCTAGTAAAGAATTTATTTTATTACCACAGCCTGGTCCTGAATGTAAGATAGGAACTCCTCTTTTTATGGCCACTACACTTTGCATTGCACCTACTGCACATGAATATCTTGGTTGTTCAATTAATTTTGGCATCTTTTCTTCCCTCCTAAAAAAGCTCCTGTTTCTTGTTCTAGCCACCATAAGATCTGGCTTAATCTTTTCTAACGCATTTACCAATTCAAAGGCTTGTTTATTACAAACATGATAATTTTCAATATCACCATAAAATTCTACATCTTGTGCAAGGACATCACTTTTAGGATCACCGTTATCATAAAGTGGATCATGATGAAATATTGATGCTCCCCTAACTTCCAATCCAAGTTCTTCAAGTAAAGCAATAATTGCATGACCATGTGCTGCTCCTGCTGTCACATAAGCTTTCTTGCCTTTAAACTTTTCCCTATACTCTTCAACTTTAGGTAAAATTTCTTTATGTTTTTCTTCAATAATCTTTTCAATTTCATCCTTTCTATCTAAAACTTCACCAATTTCTCTAAGCCATCTATCAGTTCCCTTTACTCCATAAGCAGGCGGTGCTTTTACTTCCTTTACACCAAAAACTTGCTCAAGACCAGCTCCCATATATGTACTAAGTGAAGGACATATATGAATTGTTGCTGCTGCCTCTGAAATATGTTCAAGTTCATCTATAGATGCAAATGGCATAATGTATTGAGGTTCATAACCTAATCTTTTTAATAAATCATCAAAAATGTGACTTCCCCAGAAATTAGGAATATTTACTTTGTTAGTTTTCTTAGTTGCTGGTTTAACAATCTTTCTTAGCACTGAATGATATGCTGCATCAAAACCTGTTGTCCATATTCTTGATCTAAAGCCCTCACATGAGCATGAAACTACAGGAATTTTAAGTTCTTCACTTAAAGAATCTACTACAGATTCAATATCTTCACCTATAATTCCAGATGCACATGAAGTTGTAACAAATATAGCCCTAGGATTTACTCTTTTGTAAACTTCTCTAACAACTTCCTCTAACTTTTTCACTGCCCCAAAAACTGTATCCTTTTCTTCAATACATGTGCTAAAATATCTGCCAACTGTAGGTGGCAAATTTCTTTTTTCTTGCTCTACTCTATAAGTAAAATTAAATCCAAAGAAATCTCCTGCACATCCAACAGGTGCATGATTAATAACCGCAACATCTTTAATCATTGATAATTGACAAAAAGCCTGCCCTGCATTACACCCCATACATTGTGAAAATTTTCTTGAACACTCCTTAAGTTTTCCTGAATGTGAACAATTAACGAGTTCCTTAGCACAGCCACTAAATCCAGTAATTGAACCAATTCTTTTTTCCCTTATAGGCACTGTTGCTTCCTTCAAATTAATAGTTGACATCTAACTTCCCCCTTTTTATTTAAAATAAAAGAGGAAACACCTCTATTACTAGAAGTATTTCCTCTGGTTTTCCAGTCAAAAATACACTTTATTATCTAAATCTTATCTTTTCATGTTTTTCTATTTGTATTAACACTCCATCTTGTATGGTAATTGTCACTGATCCAAATCTTATACCTGAAATTATCTCTTTTATCTTTTGAATTTCCTCATCTTTAACTACTATTTTCTTATTATTCACTCTCATCATTCACCAAATTAATTATTTTGCATAGCAAATATCTCTATGAATTTTAATTGAAAGCAAAATCTTAATAGTATTTAATATGTACTTGTTGAGCTACATATCATATAATTCATATACATTTACTAGGTATTGATATTATTATATGTTTGCAGTTAAATTTTGTCAACAACTTTTTTTTAATAATTCACAAAAAAATGAGAATTCAATTTTTGAATTCTCATCCTATTATTTTCTCTATATTATTTTCTTAATTTCAAAAGATCTTCTTCAGTTAAAAAACCACTAGCAGCACCCTTTTCGCCAATCTTATAAGAAGCAAAGTAAATGGCATTTTGTAAGGCTTCATAAGGATTAGCATCTTTTGCATAAAAGTGTATAAATGCTGAAAACAATGCATCACCAGCGCCAATAGTGCTCACTATTTTTCTAGTATCTATTGCCTTGTACTTAACAAATTTCTTATCCTTATTAACATACATCAAAGCTCCTTCTTTACCCATACCAACAACTACTATTTTATTATCATAGCTACTTACTATGTTTTGAACGAACTCTTTTTCGTGTCCCAAGATATTTTCATTACTTAAAAATAATATATCTGAATTTTCCATAAAGTCTTTGTTATACTCATCATTTATGTCGTTAACTACATGGACATCAGTTGCTATTATTTTATTTTCTTGCTTTGCTACATCTAAAAGTCCTCTGGCAAAATTAATATTACAAATTACTGCTATATCAACATTTTTTATAGCTTCTTTAGCTATCTCTTTATCATAAACCCTATCTTGAACATCCTTTAGATCAAGTACAATTTTCCTTCTACCATTTTCATCATAAAGAATTGTTGATTGAGCCGTATTGTCAATAGAAGATTGTACATAATCCATTTTTATTCCACTCTTTTCAAATTCACTGCTAATAGATTCTTTATACATATCATTGCCAATAAGTGATAATACTACTGGCTCGTCCCCTAAAGTCTTGACCGCCTTTGCTATATTATAGCCAACTCCTGACACAGTAGATTCTATTCCGAAGAACTTATAATCTATTGGCGAATACTCAATGGGGAAATTTCCTATTGGTACTGTTGTCTCAATGTTTATTAAACCTGAAATTAATATTTTTTTCAAAACTATACACCTCCTACAATATAATTCAATTATTTTCATTTTTTAATATATAGTCAATTGTAATATTCTATAGTTATGCGATTAACCTTTGACTTCCACTTACCTCTATGCTATGTTATAAATGCAATAGTAAATAATTGGAATTGGTCGAAAGGAGGCATTTCTATGCTAGAAAGCAACGATAAAAAAATACGAATAATTGATATTGCGGATGAGCTTGGTGTTAGCACAGCAACTGTTTCAAATGTTATAAATGGAAAAACTAAAAAATTATCGGAAGCTACCTATAAAAAAGTTCAAAGAGCTCTTGAAGAACGAAATTACATTCCTAACATGGCTGCAGTATTACTATCGCAAAATAGTTCTAAAATAATATGCATCGTAATTTCTGACCATCAAAAATATGAAGGAAATGTTTTAAAAGATCCTTTTGTTTCTTCTTTAATTGCTAACTTATCAGATAAAATTGAAGAAAAAAACTATTTTACTATGATAAAAAAATCAAATGACATAAACGAAATTATAAAATATGCATCAATGTGGAATATGGCAGGCCTAGTACTTATTGGTTTCTGTCATCAAGATTATAATGAATTGAGAGATAAAATACGTATTCCCTTTGTAGTAATGGATGGATTCTTTGAACCAAATGAAAGATGCGCCAATATTTCTATTGATGATTTTTTAGGTGGTTATAAAATGGGCAGTTATCTAATTGAAAATGGTCACAAAAACATAATGTATATTTCTGATAATAATCTTTGTATGGACAATAGAAGATATCTTGGATTAAAGGCAGCATTTAAAGATAATAACCTTAATGAAGAAAATATAAAATTAAACATTATACCTATAAAAAAGAGCGAACGTTTTGAAAAGTATAAATTATTAAAACAGAAACTTATATCTATAACAGCTATTTTTTGTGCTTCAGATGCTTATGCCATTGAAATTATGAATTATCTAATAGATTGTGGCTATAAAATTCCTGATGAAATTTCTATTGCTGGATTTGATGATATTCCTGAAGCATCAATAGTTAGACCCACATTAACAACCATACATCAAGATATAAAATTAAGAGCTGAGATGGCTATGAAGCTTTTATGTGATGAGATTGATAAAGATGTAAAGGTAAACAGTATCATACTTCCTGTTACCTTAGTTGAAAGAAAAAGTGTAAAAAATATTAAAAATAATATTTCAAAAGGAAGTGTATTAGATTATGTTTAATAAGATAGATTTTTATAAGGATATTAAGATTATTGCTGTGCCTATAACACTCCAAAGTCTTTTTCAGTCTTCTGTAAGCGTGATTGATGAGATAATGGTTGGACAACTTGGTAGCACTAGTATTGCAGGGGTTGGCCTTGGTGGTAAATTTTCCTCACTTTTTAGTGTTACTGCTGCTGCCATTGCTGCTGGTGCTGGCATATTAATTTCACAATATTATGGTAGTAAAAACAGTAAAAAAGTTAATGATAGTTTTATATCCCATATATACTTTTCATTAATTCTAGGAATAATCTTCACTCTTGCATCTTTGTTCTTCAGTAAAAATATAATGTCCCTTTACTGTGATGATCTTCCAACCATAAATGCAGCAGCTTCCTATTTGAAAATTGTTGCAATTAGCTTTATACCAATGACATTAACGCTTATCATTTCCACACTTTTAAGATGTATGTCTTATGCAAAATACCCTATGTATTCCAGTATAATGTCAGTAGTAATAAATACTATTTTAAATTACTTCTTAATTTTTGGTATATCGTTCTTCCCAAAAATGGGTTTAGAAGGAGCTGCTATTGCTACAGTTATCTCTAGACTTTGCGAATTTATTTTAATTTTCATCTTCTTTATAAAAGTAAAAATTAAAGAAAATATCTATATATCTTTAAAAATCAATTTAACAAGAAATTTTATAAAACAAATTTTAATGATTCTATGTCCAATTTTAATTTGTGAATTCTTATGGAGTTTAGGTGAAAATATTTATACAATGATTTACGGAAATATCGGAACTGATGCTTGTGCAGCTATGACTTTAACCGTTCCACTTCAGTGTCTACTTACTGGAGCTTTCTCTGGAATATCTGCTGCTGCAGGTATTATGGCTGGTAAAGCTCTTGGACGCAATGATTATGACAATGCCTATATGTTATCAAAAAAATTATTTGAACTTGGAATAATACTCTCAATTCTTTTAGGCATCATTCTTTCTCTTTGTGCTTCACTTTACGTTAAAATATTCCCAATAGAAGACTCTATAAAACAAGATACAATCTATATTATTTATGCTTTTTCGGCTGTCTTATTTGCCAAAATATCAAACATGATACTTGGTGGTGGGACCCTTAGAAGTGGTGGAAATACTAAACTTGTAATGTTAATTGATATAATTGGAACTTGGCTATTCGGAATACCTCTAGGATTACTTTGCGCCTTTAAACTTAATCTTCCAATATATGAAGTTTATTTTATATTATCTTTAGAAGAGGTAGTTAGACTACTTATTAGTCTTATTATATTTAAAAAAAGACTTTGGATGAAAAATTTAACCAAAGAAAATACTTTAGAAGTTTAATTCAAAAAAAATGCACCTCCAAATGCCATGTATACTACTATAACATTTGGAGGTGTACTTTACCCTTTATTTTTTCTCATTTAACTAGTTCTCAAATACCACTAACTTGACCTATAGTTATTCTCTTAATAAATTCCACCTTTTACTACCATCTAATAAAGTTTTAACTAAATGTTCGTACCCATAAAGATATAATTTAAAGTCATTAAACTTACCCATTAGTTTTCACTTAAACTATAACTTTCAAATCATTTAATTTACTTACATACATATAATACAATATCTTGTGCACCAAAAGTGCAACATATATATTCTAATATTTTTCAATTAATTCTCATAAATCCAACAATTTCTTTTAGTTACCCTTTAAAAGCTATTGTGAACGGAGTTAACCATTTATAAGTTAACTCTCAGTACCCAATAGGCCATTTTCCCACTACAATTAGTATAATGGAAAAAAGCACAATTTAAATTCTCATAATTTCAATAAACCTTTTAATCTCAATAAATTCTACAATTTTAAATACCATACAAGTAAATTCAATTCTTTTTACTACCATATATAAAAAGCTTTCTACTAATATATTTGTACCCATAAAGATATAATCTAAAATCATCAACCTTACCCATTAAGTTTCATTTATTCATATCTTCCAAATAAATTAATTATTAAATTCACTCTTCGTAGATATAATACAATACCTTGTGCACCAAAAGTGCAACATGAAATTATTCTTTTATATCTATTGCAGAAACAGGACAGCTGTCTCTAGCATCTACTGCTGCATCTTCATCTTCATTATCAATTTCTTCGTCGATAGCTACAGACTTACCATCATCATCCATACTAAATACTTCTGGACAAATTTGAGTACATAACTCACATCCAATGCAAGTATCTTTGTTCACAAAAGCCTTCATAATTTTTCACCTCATAACAAAATTTAAATTACAAAAATATTATTTCTTATTAATGAGAAATTATACATGTTAATGAAAAATTATACTTAAAACTCAATGCTACTTCTGCTTTACTTTTTATAAATCAAAACTCCATCTCTTTTAATCTGTTCCTTAATTTCTTGATTATTCAATCTATTAAATAAAATGTCACAAGAATATACCCCAACTATGTCATCTATCTCATATTTAATTTTCCCAGTATATTCTTCATTACATTCAATCCATAAATCAATATCAGAATTATATTTTTCCTTACCTTTAGCTCTAGATCCAAATAAAATAACCTGTCTTATTTCATTGTTCTTTCTAAAATAATCCATCAATTTATTATAAACAGTCTCATTTATTCCATACATATTACTCATTTATCTTTCTTGAAATATTGCTTAACAAATTTTCTATAGCTTCTATATAATCATTAATGATTTTTTCTTTAATCTTATCATAATCTGATTCTATACCCATAGTATTTCACTCCAAATTTATTTTCCTTTGTTGTATTATATCCTATTAATATCTAAATAAACAATATACTCTTTTCTATCTTTCAATTAATTTTTTAATTCTATTTACTGTTCTAATTGATAATTCATTTTTGTTTCTAGTTCCTGCAAAGATAACTTTCCCTCTATACTTCATACCAGAAATATTAAAAACTTCCTTCATAGCCTTTATACAACCTGTACTTTGTCCTGCTATTCTATCAAAAGGCCAAGGAGTATTACACGTAGTCATTAAGATATATTCATGTTTAGAAGACAATTTTGGTTTAGGAATAGAACTATTATTATCATCCATAACAGCTCCTACTAACCTATCAAATAAATTCTTCATTACACCAGATACATTAGCAAAATAAGTAGGACTAGCCGCAATAGTCAAATCACTTTCAATTAATAGTTTTCTAAGCTCATCCACATCATCTTTTACAACACAAATTCCAGTTTTCTTGCATTGCATACATCCTATACAAGGTTTAATATGTTTTTCATACAAATTAACATAATTAACTTCATACCCAAGTTCTTTAGCTCTATCCATAGCCACAGCAACCATCTTAAATAGATTTCCTTTTTTCTTTGGTCCGCCAAAAATAAATAATGCTTTTTTCATAATATCCCTCTCTTAAATACCATTTTTCTTATTTTTACTTCCAATAAAAATGATAATTCCAAGTAAAACAACAGCAACTGGTATTAAATACCTTCTTATCCAATAGAAATTAATTATATATCTACATGATAAAAATAATAATATTCCTAATAAACATGGCACTACATTAAAAATCCTTGGTCCACGTTTTAATATACTTATAACACTTGGAATAATTATAAGTAATGTCCACCATCCCCTTACCATAAATTTTATTTTCCAAATATAATACGGATTCCACTTAATAAATATAAATAAACCTAAAAAACAAATTACGATTCCTAAAGTTGATACTAATTTACTCCCTTTATTCATAAAGATTATTCTCCTTTATAGTAATCTCGTTATTATTTCTTTACATTCATGCCACACAATTATAACATATTTTGTAAATACTATGTATAATCACCAAAATTTATTGTTTACAAATAAAAAAAAGGCACATATCGTACCTTCATTAAATAAACCCTTTTATATATAATTATCTTTTGTTATTCATTATTATTTCCGTTCACTCTTCTAACCATAATTGTCTCATAACACTCAAGTAATAATTACAATTAATATTATACAATACAAAGTGCAACAAAAGTGCAACAAAGTCCCATGGAAATAACAAGTTGCTTTTTATAATTCTTTTAATCTATACTTTTTGTCTTCTAAATATCCTGCAGTTTCCTCTGCCCAACTATAATTAATCATATACTCACCCATATATTCATGAATTGCTTTAGAGTCTCCATCTAAAAATTTATAGTAATCACAATCAATTAAGTTTTTATTTATGTATATTTCATTTCTATTTTTAGTAATGATATCATCTGCACCAACCCTTTTTAAAGCTTGAATTAAGCAAGAGATATTATTTCTAAGTTGACTTCTAACAGATGCAGTATCTGGTCTATCCTCATATATGGCACCAAGAAGTTCAGGTAAGCTAACACTTGCTCCCTTTCTATCAACTAAATATGCAAGTACTTCCTTAGCTTTCTTTCTCTCAAAATTAAGAATTTTACCATCTACAAAGACTTCAAAATTACCAAAGGTTTGAATAGTAACTTGTCCTCTTTCATGTATCTTTGAATTACTATCTTGCGTGGCATTTATAAGTTCTTGCTCAATCTCCTCTTTAGATGCTGGTTTTAATAGATAGCCATTAGCTCTTATTTTAAAGGCATCAACAGCAAAATCAGAATGTCCTGTTACAAAAATCACCTTAACATCTGGTTTAATTTCTTTTAATTTTTTAGCAATCTCAATTCCATTAAGACCACACATTTCTATATCTAAAACTGCAACATCTGCAAGATATGTATTAAATTCCTCTATGGCAGTAAAAGGATTATTATATCCCTTTACCTCTTGTACAAATTCTATTTCATTCAATTGATTAATAAGTTTATTTAAAGCAAACTTCTCATCATCAACTGCTAATATTTTCATAGCAACATTACTCCTTCCTTCGGTATTTCGATTGTTATGGTAGTTCCTACATTCTTTCTACTATCTATCTTAAGTGATCCATTACATTGTAATTTAAGTCTACTTCTTACATTATCAATACCAATATGACTTCTATTATCATATTGAGTTTCTTCTGGATTAAACCCAACTCCATCATCTGATACTGTAATTACAATATTTGAATCATCTTCCCTAGTCACAATATTTACTGTTCCACCTTCAACTTTTTTGGTAATTCCATATCTTATGGCATTCTCTACAATAGGTTGAATAATTAAACATGGTATTAAAAAATCTGTAACTTGAAGATCATATTCAACCTTTACTCTATCTTCAAAACGCAAATATTCTAAATAAAGATAATTATCAAGATGATTTAATTCCTTCATAAATGGAATTAAATCTTCTTCTTTTAAAGAATCCATATTACCTCTTAAATATTTAGAAAAATGCTCAATTGCTTTAGCAGCTTTTTTCGCATCTTCAAGACAAATATACTGTATTGTATTTAGCGCGTTGTACAAAAAATGTGGCTGAATCTGACTTAACATAATTGAAACCTTCAAATTAGTCATTTTATTTCTTAGCTCTTGTTCTCTTTCTTTTGTTTTTGCATTATCTTTAAATAAAGAAATACTAGTAAGAAAATGAATAACACAACTTGCAATGAATCCTATTCTAAATAGATATCTATATTTTTGTGGGTGCCAATAATGAATAAAAACTTCTCCATAAACACCCAGTGCTGTTGGTAAAATTGCAATAACTGCAGATTTTATTGCTTCATTCTTTTCAATTATTACTTCATAAAAAGCTATAATAATAACAATCAATGCAGATATACCATTATATGGAATAGATACTATTTGACTTTCATAAATATCTTTTATACCTAACACTTGTAGAGTAATTATTGCTGTAACACAAATTAATTGTCCTAGCAATACCGTGGATGCAATTCTATGCATTCGAGAATTATCTAAAAATGAAACTATAAAGAAAACTCCACATAATGGCAAAATCAACATATTAATCAAATCGATCATATTAGTTACACCTGAGAATGGAATCAAAGCATTATCTACCATGTAAAATGTATCCATCATAAACCATATTCCACCAGAAGTAATTACTAGCGAAAATGATAAGGCACGTAAACCATTTTTGTTTTTCCACAATCTTAAAAACATTGATGCTATAAATGCAAATAATCCAATTAACATAATAGTTATTACTAATAAAAAAGAATTTACATGATCAGTTAAGTATACAGAATAAAAATCAGCTTTCTCGCCAACACTTATTTCATTTATAAAATTATAAATACCTGACTCTCCACCGCGATTATAAGGATATACCAATTCTATCTCAACTAAATCATCTTCTGTTAATGATTTAGCAGAATACATATATCTCGTAAACCCTGCTGATTTTAAAAAGCTTGGATATGTTCCTGGATGACCATACTCAGCAACACATTGTCCATTAATCTTCATTGTAAATTGAAAATTCCTAATAAAAAATAATATTTCTTTATTTTCTATTTTCTTATTAAAATGACCAACTAATACTACTTTCTGATTTTTTTTAATGTTAACATCACTACATAAATTTAAATCTTGAAACTCTTGATCATCTATACTATACTTACCTGTAAATTCAAGTTTTTCTATTCTATCATTTGCTTTAACCTTTTGCGACAGGAATTGAATAGAATCTAGTATTATCTTACCTGACATTAACAGTAAAATAGCCACTAAAATTATTGATAAATGTGATTTCAGTTTTCTCAAAAAATCCCCCACCCATTTAAAATTATCTTACCATCACATTATTCTACATAATTTCATTTTTTCCTTTTTAATCTCCATAATATTTATTACTTGATTACATTTAGCATATATTTTTTGACATTCTATTATTATTTTCAGATTTTTCTTGATAATACGTAAAAAAAATGCGAATAAGTCACCTCTTTTTTATAACATCATTATATAATTTAAAAAACTCAATTATTACTTTCTTACCACTTGTAACAATATGCTCTTATATTTTTTATTAACTAGTCAAATCCTCTTAGAAATATTTGTAAAATCTTCATCATTATTATATATTGTTATTGTAATTACAAGAAAGGATCTATAATGATATGGAATTTTTTTTTAAATATATTAAATTATTAAGCTCTTTATTTATTGCAATAATTTTTCTTACCACTTTTACCAGTTGCTCTTCACTTCAAGAAAAAATAAACGAATCTTCAAATAATAAATTTGAGTGTACTCTCAATGACAATAATGTTACTGAATTCACCTATAGATCAGAAAACTATACTATCTTAAATGACTATGTTGATGATAAGAATTTAGGTAATTGGGTTGGATTTATACGTAAACTAGTTGCTGTAGATGATAATGGGAAAATATTAGTTTCTGAAGATATTGAACATGCTGATTTTAGATCTCTTAGAGATTTAAATGATAGAGCTCCCAACGCTGTTGTTCTCATAAGTTTTCTAAATTGTTATGCACCTTCAGATGATAATTCTTTTTTAATTGTTGATGCTAATGGAGCCTACTATAAAGCAATTCCTACTAATAAATTAAGCAAACAAGATGTCATTTTTGATTTTAAAGCCTCTGTTGATAAATCCACTACTGAATTTACTATAAATCCTGAAAAAAATACTGATATATGATATAAAATACTTATGAGATGATTACATGAGTAAACGAGATTTAATTATAGATACAATTCTATATAACATAGTAGATAAAAGAGTAAATAATTTTATGGAGGTATAAAAAATGTCCATTTTACAACCCATAAGTACCAAGGAATTTAAAGAAAACGTGTCCATTCGTTTTAATAATATTTTAGAAGGTTTAGACAACTATCTAAACTTCGAAATAAATGCTAAAGACTTAAAAAATGGCGAAGAATCTATAATTAACTTTATAACAGAAGTTTTTGAATTAAATCAAAATGAAGCATTTGTTGACTTATACCTAAACAACCTAGACGAAGAAGCCCAAAACAATCTATTAAAAATATGCTGTAAAGAAGATAGAAACATAGTAAAAGAACATATAAACCTATGGCATAAAGAACCCTATTATAAACTTACAGAAAAATCACTTATTCCCTTTCTAGTAAGACTAAACACAAATGAAGCCTTCTTCGTAACCTTCTACTTCACTAAAAAGCCAATAACAATCTGGGGAAACTACAACAAAACCTTCCCCTGCTTCATGGAAACAAAAGAAGACCAAAAACTCTACAAAGCCCTAGCCCAATCCCATAATTTAACCTAAAAAAAGAGGTGCGCAAGCACCTCCAAACTTCTCTCTTCTCTATTCTCTCTTCTCTAAGTTTTCACCTTCAAAAAGAAATACACCAGCTATTAAAATAAACTACAATATTAGATAAAACTTACTTTTCTCTATTCTCTAAAATTTTCTCTATTTCTTCAACAACCTCAAATATAAGTCCATCACAATGTTCCTTCTTAGCTATTCCTCTATTTTTAGAAGCAGTTAATAAATCTACACATTGAGTTGTATCATGCTTTTCACGGAATTTCTTTAATATATCACTAGCAGTTTTTCTATCAAAGCCCATTTTCCCAAGCACCATAAATGCACCACTTAAAGAACCACAAATTGAACCGTGCATCATACCTCCACCAAAAAATTGACCAAGACTTTCAGCTTCTGCTTCTGTCATATTCATCTCTTTAGCAAATGCCATAAGTACTGCTTGACAGCAATTGCAGTGTCTTCCAAAACTTTCAGAACGTATTTCCTTAACCTTTTCTAAATGCTCCATACAAAACTCCCCTTCTTCTTTATGTTTACTAATTACAGTATAACAACATTTTATAAAATTGTAATCTATATTTAGCAAAACTTTCACTTTACTAGAAAAAAAATGAGAGAATACTAAATTGCCTTAGTTCCAACTATTTATCTGTTTTGCATACATCCACTTAGCAAACAAATAAAATATTAATTGAAGTATAATATAAATTCCCACAATCAGAACAAAATACTGCAAATTAAATACGCCAACAGACTTAACTGCAAAAACAGCATGCAAAGTAGCTATAACAAGGGGTAGAAAGAACATAATAAAACTCTGAATGCTAATAGTCTTATTCAATTCACTTCTTGTAACTCCAATCTTCTTAAGTCCAATAAAGTCATACCTATCCTTCTGAATCTCGTTAAACATTTTAAAATACAATATACTACCAGTAGCAATAAAGAAAATCATGGCAATGAAGGTTCCAATAAATAATATTATTGAAAGAAAAGCTTTTATACTGGTAATCTTTGTTATCCTCTCAGAAAATCCCACTTGCTTTTGCTTATCAACATAAGTCTCTATCTTAGTTATTGCTTCTATTGATTTGCTATTATTTTCAACATTATAACCATAATAAGTATATTTACTTTCATTCAATGAATTATTATACAATTTATTAAAATCATTTTCGTTTACTATTAAGGTATTTACAGAATTAGAAATATCATTTAAAACAGCACCCTTCTCCCATGCCACAACCTTAAAGGATATAATATTACCGTTGTTCTCCAAATCTAAATTCTTTATATCACCAGCCTTTTCTATACCACTTATATTCAAAAAGTTAAAGGAAGTATCATAAACATATAAAACACTCTCACCACTGTTTAAATTTAGCTTTTTCTTGTTAATCTTATCTGCTAATTCATTATAATCCTTTGAAGATATTACATAGAATTGGTCCTCGTTGATATTCATTTCTCGGGATACTTTCTCAGTCTGTCTTTCGCTCTTATTAGCTAATTTTAATATATTCATTTGGTATTTATTTTTAATTGGCAAATCATAATCTTTTAATACATCAGTTATTTTATTTTGATCTATTACCTCATGACTATTAAGACCTTTCTCATAAACAGCTATATCATTAGGCATATTCATCTCTATACCATTTAAGCTTATTTGCTGAATTGAATATACACTTACTGCTGTTGCTAAAGTTACTCCACTTAATATGGATGTTATAAACATTACCTTAGCATTATCCTTAAGCTTATAAATAATTTGTGATAAAGTAATCATGTTTACGCCTTTATAAAAAACATGCTTACTGTTTTTTAATTTTTCAGTAAAATATACACTAAATTGAGTAAACAAAAGCTTTGTACCAATAACTACAGCAATAAAAATTGGTATCATGGTAAAAACAATGTATAACTTAGATTTAATTGCTACTATATACGAACCAACGATAAGTACCAATGCAAGAACCGATTTAAACTTTGAAAACTTAGGACTTTTCTTAGGAATCCTTGAACCCTTTAAAAGCTCTGCAATATTGTTGTTTTTAATCTTGAAACTCATAACAAAACTTATTAAATTAAGAACTACAATAAAGCTTATAACTGTTGTAAGAAGAGCTTTAGCTGAAATTACAAAGGATACTTCACCACCTAAATCAACCATAGATTCAACTGCCATATAAAAAAGCTTTGAAAAAAGAATTCCAAAAAATATTCCGGTTATTATGGACACTGTTGAAATAATAATATTTTCGATAATAACGTATCTTCTTATCTGACTTTTAGTAAGACCAAACATGGATAAAAGCCCAAATTCCTTTTCCCTTGACTTTAAGAAGTTTGATATAGAATAGCCAGAAAAAATTATTGTAAATATCACTATTACAAATTCACATAGTTTCATTATGTTCCCTATAAAAGTTCCTATAGACCCCTCTTCACTAACGCCATCAAAAGCTGGATTAAAAGCAAAATCAGCAAATAAGAAAAATATGGTCACAACTATAACATTACTTAAATAATACATAACATATTTATTTAAGTTACCTTTAATATTTTTAATTATTATATTACCTATAGTCATATTTCCTCACCCCTAGAAGTTATTTATTTTACTTCCAATAAGAGAAAGAGAATTCAATATTTCATTGAAGAAAACCTGCCTATTTCCCCCGTTGACTATCTCTTGAAAGTACTTCCCATCTTTTATCATTACTATTCTTTTACAAAAGCTTGCCGAAAACGGATCATGAGTTACCATAACAATAGTGGCTCCCTTTTCACTATTTAAAGAACTTAATGTTTCCATAACATCTTCTGAAGCCTTTGAATCGAGATTACCAGTTGGTTCATCCGCAAGAATTAAAGAAGGATTATGAATTAATGCTCTTGCACAAGCTGTCCTTTGTTGCTGGCCACCTGAAATTTCATAAGGTTTCTTTTCTAAGATATTTTTAATATTTAATATTCCAGCAATATTATCTAAACTTTTTTCAATCTGTTTTATAGGCGCTTTCTCAAGCACAAGAGGAAGAATTATATTTTCCTTAACAGATAAAGAATCTAAAAGATTAAAATCCTGAAATACAAAGCCAAGCTCCTGCCTTCTAAATAGAGCTATATTCTTCTCATCTAATTTCATCGGGTTAGTGCCGTTTATAAAAATTTCTCCTGAAGTTGGATTATCAATGGTTGCCATTATATTAAGCAATGTACTTTTACCACTACCAGAAGGCCCCATAACCCCTACAAATTCTCCTTTTTCCACTTCTAAATTAAATTTATCTAAAGCCTTAACTCTAACCTTGCCACTTTTTCCACCATATATCTTTGTAATATTTCTAGCGCTTAACACTGCCATTTATCTTACCTCCCTTTTTTGTTCCCTAGGTACATATACAATTATAAAAAAATAAGAGAAACCCTCATATTGATTTCCCTTTCATTTTTTACCTTTAACCTTTCAATTTTGAAAGATTAGTCCTTTATCTTAAAGATATTTTTTTCTTTTAAAAATGTAATATAAAACTCTGCACCTTGTCCTTCCTCTGATTCAACATAAAGTTCATTACCAAGATAATCACAAACATACTTTGCCAGATATAAACCCATACCAGTTGATTCTGTAGACTTTCTGCCATTTTTACCAGTGAAAAACTCATTAAATACCCTACCCTTGTCTTCATTAGGTATACCTATACCATTATCCTTAATACATAGGGAAATCTTGTCACCATCACTATTAATAATAAACTTAATAAATTTTCTATCTCTATCTGCAATATCTGTATACTTAATTGCATTTATTACTATTTGACTTATTACAAAATACATCCACTTTTTATCAGTTTGTATCATAACTGAATCTCCTAGTATTTCAGGAAATATCTTCTTTCTTATAAATAACTTCTTATTATCATTTATAACCTTTCTTAAAATAAGAATTATATCAATTGCCTCTACATTAAAATCATGATTAAAGTCATTTATTCGGGAATTATAAAGCATAATATTAAGACCTTGAGCAATTCTTTCATTCTCTTCACCAATACTTTCAAAAAGCTCCTTATCCTCATCTGCACATTCTTCTTGAAGCAAAAGATTAATAACAGATACTGGTGTTTTCATTTGATGAACCCATTGACTGGTAAATACAGAAAAACTTTTTTCCATGTCTTCATATTTATAAAGCTCATTTTTATACTCTCTATGAATCTTATTAAGCACCTTTACAAATAGCTTTTGCTCTAAAGTTTTACCTTTCTCTACATATACAGAATCATCTATTATGTTATCCGATTTTAGAAGCTCAGAAAGTTTCTTATAAAACCCTTTAGACTTATAGTACTCATAACCTATAAATATTAGATAAAAAACTATAGAAACTCCATATACATAGATTATGCTACTTGCTTTAACATTAACTTTACTTATGTTTATAGTAAAAATCATTACTAAAAAAGCAAGAGATACGGCCCCTAAATAAATAACCAAATAAAAAATTCTTTCCTTGAAAAAATCCCTAAATTTCATTACTTTCTCCACCTTTAAAGTTACTGTGCCAATTATCCAAAAGCTCATAACCTTGACCACGTTTAGTTACTATGGCATATTTAATTCCGATAGTTTCTAATTTCTTTCTTACTCTAGTAACATTAACTGAAAGAGTATTATCATCAATGAAATCTGTATCACTCCATAAAATTTCAAGTAGCTTATCCCTTGAAACAATTTTGTTTATATTCTTAACTAAATGATATAAAAGTGTAAATTCATTCTTACTAAGCTCAATACTTTTATCCTTAAATTCAACTACATTCTTATCCGAGTATAATACTAAATCATGGCATCTTAAATAATTAGAATCACTAGAAGCATAACTTCCATATACTCTTCTTAAAATACCTTTTATCTTAGCAAGCAACACATCATAGGAAAAAGGTTTGGTAATAAAGTCATCTCCACCATTATCAATAGCCATAACCTTGTCCATATCAGAAGTCCTAGCAGATACAAATATCATAGGCACATTAGAACATTGCCTTATGCTCCTACACCAATAAAAGCCATCAAAAAAAGGTAGGTTTATATCCATAAGAACTAAATCCGGCTTAAACTTCAAAAATTCATTCTTCAAATCAGAAAAATCACTAGGCAAACATATCCTATAGCCATAATTCTTAAGCTTATTCCCCAAAAGCTCAGTAATCTTCCTGTCATCCTCAATTAGCATAATACTATACACAAAACCACACCTTTTCCATTGAATTATATGTATATTATAACACTTATTGGAATGAATTAATCACCACCTTAGGTTAGAGAAGAGAGAAAGAGAGAAAAGAGAGTTTCTCTCGCAAGCTCGAAAAATTGTACTCCGTAAAAAAGATAAACTTACTACCAAATTACTCTCCCCTTTCAATTACACTCCCGTTTCTCTCTCTCTTTATAGTTTTATTTTCTTTAATTTTCTTCATGTTTCTTAGAATTTCATATCAGTTTAATCTAAAAGTATTATTTGTCAAGGAATTCAAGTTGTTTTGCATCTTTATTATTTTAAATTTAGGTATGACTAATAAACCTAACCTATGGATAATTTTTTTAATCTCTAATTTTGTCTAATACATCTAGATATTCATTTAAGTAACCATTGGTTTGCCAAAAACCTTGCTTACTTCATTGAGATTATCAGTTAATTCATAACCATTTTTCTTATATTCTTTAACAAAATCCTTTTTAGCAAGACTTAGTGCATCTCTTATATCATTAACATATCTTCTATATGTAAATTCATTCTGGATAACAAATTCTGAAAGGTAATCATCATCCTCTATTTGACTTAAGGTTTGGACGAATTCTTCATCCTTCTCTAGAACTGTACTACTTGCAATATTTCTATCCTTATAATTAGGAATAATTACTGGGCATAGCAACAAAAGTCCATCCACCATTTCTTCATACCTCTGCAAAATAGCTCTTGCTAAATATCCACCATAAGAATATCCAAAGATCATGAAATGCTCTTTTCCTATAACTTTATCTATAAATTCAAGCAATATTTCAAGCATATCATCACAATTCTTTATGCTATCTTCTCCAGTTGATAATCCCATGCCTGGTAAATCAATATAAATTCTTCTAAACCCTTTATTTTTCATAAATACTGGTTCAAAAGCACTCTCCATAACTCTATGATCTAAACAATAACCATGAAGCATTAGTACAGGCTTTCCCTCACCAAATTCATTATAATTAAAGCTTACATCCCCTATATTAACTACCATTTTTAGCGACTTATTCCCCTTTCATAACTTACACCTAAGAATATTTTATCATATATTTGATATGCATCAAATATTTGTAAAAATGGTGTAAAAAAATGAAAGTCAAGGTGCATTACACCTAAACTTTTTATTATAAACTTATTCATAAACTTATTCCATTAAAAGATTTGAGTAAGAAATAGTTACATCTTCTTCCACCTTATCTTCATTTTTAGAAACTTCATAATATTTACTTACACTATAACAAAACCCACCAATAAGTGCTGTAAATAAAGCACCTAATAATACACCTGTTATTAACTGTACCTTTAAATTTGTCCTTATAAAATATGATAATTTTTTAAATACCCTCATAAATTTCCCCTATAACTTATCAAAACTCTTTACAATATTCTATCATTTTTTACTTTAATTATGGATATATTACTGTATTTTTCATAAATTATTAAATATTTTCAAAAGCATTACGATAATTAATTTGAAATTACCATTAACAATTACAAATTTATTAATTAACTTCAAAAAATTACCCAGTTAATTGCCAATATTTTTCTTTAAAGAATATTATTAATTTATTTGTTAAAACTATTTACTAGCAAAATTAGAAAGGAAACTTAGCATGTTAGATATCATAATATTAATTTCATCCTTAATTTTAATAATGATTTTGGCCTATAAAGGTTATTCAACTATAGTAACAGCACCACTTGTTGCTATGTTAACTATATTTTTTATTTCACTTAATAGCCCAAAACTTATGTATAACTATACTGAAGTATATATGACTGGCTTTGCAAGCTTTGTCAAAAACTATTTTCCTCTTTTTTTAACAGGTGCAATCTTTGCCAAATTCATGGAGGAAGTAGGTTATGCTAAAGCTATAGCAAATTTTATTTCAAGAAAATTAGGCTCAAAACACGCTATCTTATCAATTGTATTATCAGGTGCATTTTTAACTTATGGGGGAGTTTCTTTATTTGTAGTTGCTTTTATTTTATACCCTATAGCTATGCAATTATTTAAAGAAGCTGATATTCCTAAAAGGCTTATTCCTGGCTCTATAGCCCTTGGTGCTTTTACCTTTACCATGACAGCACTACCAGGTTCTCCAGAAATTCAAAACCTTATTCCTATGAGTTACTTTGGTACAGATTCCTTTGCCGCACCTATTCTAGGAATCATAGCAAGCTTTTTTATGCTTTTTATGGGGCTTTTTTACCTTACAAAACAAAGAAAAATCGCCTTGAAAAATGGTGAAGGTTTTGGAGCAGCAAATGATGCTTCTCAAACAAAAACTTATCAATCAAATAACATATTAAAAGCAATATCACCTATTATTCTTGTTTTTGCTTCTAATATATTTTTCTCTAAAATATATTATCCAAATACTGATGGCAGTTACTTAGAAGATTTAGGTCTTAATTTAAACAAGGTTTTAGGAACTTGGAGCGTTATTATTTCTTTAATTTTAGGTACCTTATTTATTTTGATTTTTAATTTAAAAAATATAAATTCCTTTGGAAAAGTTCTCGATAAAGCTGTAAGGAACTCTTTTACACCTTTGCTAAACTCTAGCGCCATAGTTGGTTATGGTAGTGTAATTAAGTCCCTTACTGTATTTACTGTTATTCAAAATTTTATTTTAGGTATTTCTTCAAATCCAATAATATCTGAAGCTATTTCTGTAAATATAATTTGTGGTTTAACTGCTTCTGCTTCAGGTGGTCTTGGAATAACTTTAGATGCCTTAGCTAATACCTATATGCAAATGAGTTCTTCCCTGGGAATACCTAATGAAGTTTTACATAGAATTGCTTCCCTTGCTTGTGGCGGTTTAGATACCTTACCTCATAATGGTGCTGTTATAACAACCTTAACCATCTGCGGCTTAACACACAAGGAAAGTTATAAAGATATTTTTGTTACTTCTGTATTAATTCCTATAGTAACAACTATTATTGTGGTAGCTATGGTTTATTTCAAATACTTATAATTTATTCACCATAATAAATTATATTTTCTTTATAAGTTTCTTGAGATTTATCATTAAGCTTCCACTTGCCATTTTGGCATATAAACACTAAATCCATATCATAGGAATGAAGTTCACCACCAAAATCCTTTGGACTTTTTACTACTTTAGTCATTACATCCAAACTGTATTTTATAATATCCTCTTGACCTACTGGACCTGGATTTAACTCATCAATATTTTTATCAATATAGTCATCTACTGCAGTTTTGTAGCTTGTCCAGTCTATTCCTTTACCTGATATGTCCATCTTTATAGTGTTATCATCAATAAATTCGTATTTGTTTACCATTGAACTTGATAATGCTTGATTTATTCCAGAAAGTACAGCTAAATTATAATTTTTAATAGCCTCTTCTCTAGCTCCATCTTCAAGTAATGCAAAAGAATCATTAATTTTAGAATTAACTTCTGCAATTATTTCTTTTCTCAATTCCTTTGCCCCATTAATATCCATAATTTCTGCAATCTTTGATTCATACCCCTCATCAAAAGCCAAGGATTTATAGTTTAAAAGCAAATCAGAAATTTCACCTTTATCACCATCATTATAAATTTCACCAGTTCCATCCTCTAGCCTTTCTATAAAAATTCCTTCTCTTTTCACATCTTCCTTAGCAGTATCATTGTTAGCGCCACATGATATTAACAATAGGCTACAACTCACTGTAAGTAAAATAGTTCCTACTTTTCTCATTTGTTCTCCACCCTTTTTTATTTTTATTATGTTGAAAATTATACCAAGTTTTCTTCAATTAGTACATATTAAATTAGCTACCGATTATAATATGAAATAGAAGCTCTATTGCTGTTTTTTTAGCATTCTTGAAGTTATCTTAAAAAGATGGTACTCTAACACTATCAAATTTATTAAAGAGAGGTCTACTTATGATAAAAATTGATAATTTATCCTACTCATTTCCTGATAAGGATTTGTACAAAAATATTTCCTTTACATTAGAAGCTGATAAGCACTGTGCTTTTATTGGTACTAATGGTAGTGGAAAAAGTACACTTATTGATATAATAATGAATCCTGATAATTACTTATTTGACGGAACTTTAGAAAAATCTGAAAACTTAAAAATTGGGTATGTGCGTCAATTTGCTGATGACGATAAAGATAGAAACATTACTGTATTTGACTACATATGTGAAGAATACAACAGACTGCAAAATGAAATAACAACTATCTGTACTGAGATGGAAACTTCTACTGATATTGAGCCTTTACTTGAAAAATACCAAGAAGCTTTAGATGCTCTAGACTCTATTGGTGGCGATGAATTTGAGAATAACGTTAATAAAAAGCTAAACCTTTCTAATCTAGCTAAGATAAAAGATACTTTAATTTCTGAACTTAGTGGTGGTGAATTTAAGCTTATTCAAATAATTAGAGGTATGATGAATAGTCCTGATCTTTTAATTATGGATGAACCTGATGTATTCTTAGATTTTGATAATTTGAATTCTTTAAAGAATTTAATAAACGCTCATAAGGGTACAATGCTTGTTATTACTCACAACAGATATTTATTAAATAACTGCTTTGACAAGATAATTCATCTTGAAAACATGGAAATCCAAGAGTTTGACGGTAGCTATATTGATTATAACTTCGAACTTTTACAAACTAAAGTTGAACTTCAAGAACTTGCTGCTAAAGATACTGCTGAAACTGAAAGAAATGAAAAACTTATTGAAAAATACCGAGAACTTGCCAGTGAAAATGCTGAACGTTTTAGAGGTAAGACTTTAAAGGCAAGAATTAAAATTCAAGAAAGATTACAAAAAAGAAGAATCAAAGAGCCATTTTTAGCCATAAAGGAACCTGATATTAATTTAAATACTACTAATGAACTTCTCGAAGAAACAGTAGTTTTAAAGGTTAATAACTACAAAGCAGCCTTTAATGATGTATTACTTGAAGATGTTAATTTTGAATTAAAATCAACAGACAAAGCTGCCATAGTTGGTGCCAATGGAACAGGTAAAACAACTTTACTAAATGATATCTTT
>JAQXTC010000011.1 GCA_029219285.1 Clostridiaceae bacterium | reverse complement strand
ACGTTGCCAGGTAATGTGGCTCGATAGCTCAGTCGGTAGAGCAGAGGACTGAAAATCCTCGTGTCCCTGGTTCGATTCCTGGTCGAGCCACCAGGTATGGCGCTATAGCCAAGTGGTAAGGCAGAGGTCTGCAAAACCTTTATCCCCAGTTCAAATCTGGGTGGCGCCTCCATAAAACCTTAGAATTAATATTCTAAGGTTTTTTTATTTGTTAAAAATAAAAAATTATTATAATAATCCTCAATTTTATCCACAGAAAAAAAATTTAAAATTAAAATGAGAAAAAAATGTGGATAACTATGTTAAACAATTCTCCATAATGTTAATAACATTATTTCTAGCCTGAAACTTAGCTTCTACACCAAGAGGCATTATTACATTTGGATAATCATGACCAAAAGGAAAACCATTAATTATTGGTATATTTAAAGGCTTAAGTCTATCAATAAACAATTCTTCTAAGGTTAAACTTCTAGAATAATCTTTTAGTGCACAATCTGTGAATTCACCTAATATTATCCCATTACATTTATCAAACTTACCACAATAGATTAATTTAGTTAGCATTCGATCTATAGAATAGGGGACTTCTGAAACATCTTCAATTAATAGTATAGAATTATCAGTATTTACTTCAAATTCTGTGCCTATAGAAGAACATATGACGGATAGGTTTCCTCCTACTAGTTTACCGGAGAATGAGTTTTTGTTAATAAATGAAATATTATTAAATTTGTTTAAATTATAAGTCAATTTACAGTTAGTTGAAGTGACTTTTAAAAAATAATCTAAAGTAACTTTATCATTAAAATTTGAATTTATCATTGGTCCATGAAAAGTTATTAAGCCATGTTTAGCAAAATAATTTAAGAGAATAGTAATATCACTATAACCACAGAAGAATTTCGGATGCTTTTTTATTGCCTGCAAATCTATATATGGAAGAGCTCTTATGGAACCATAACCACCTCTAAAGCATACAATTCCATCTACTTCATCATCAATAAACATATTATTAATATCTAAAGCTCTATTATAATCACTACCAGCTAGATAGCCATATCTGTCATAAATGTGATTGCCTAATTTTACATTAAAGCCTAAAGATAAAAAGGAATTGATTTTATCATCTATAGTTTTCGAATCTTCTGGTGATGCAGGAGCAACTATACCTATTGTTGAACCGAGTTTTAAAGTTTTCCCCTTTAACATAAAAAACCTCCTAAAAAAAGAGAGCTTAAGCTCTCTTTGGATTCTAATACAGTATATGAAGTTATATTATTTTTGTTAATTAGAACATATCATTTTTATATAACAGAATTGCAGAGATTATACATATAGCAATAGTACCAAACATTACCATAGCAAATCCATATGGGCTATCTTGAAATGGCAAGGCTACATTCATTCCAAATATACCAGATATTATTGTTGGTATAGACATTAAAATAGTAACGGAAGCTAAAACTTTCATAACTATATTAAGATTATTGGATATAACTGAAGCAAAGAAATCCATTGTACTAGATAAAATGTTACTATAAATTTCAGTCATCTCTATTGCTTGCTTATTTTCGATGATTACATCTTCTAGTACATCTTTATCATCTTCATATTTTTGCATAATTTCAAGTTTAAGCATTTTTTCTAAAGTGATTTCATTAGCTTTTAATGAAGTAGAGAAATATACCAATGATTTTTCTAATGAATGAAGTTGAATAAGTTCTCTATTTTTCATGGACTTATGAAGTCTTTTTTCTATCATTAAGCTTTTTTTATCAATTTGGCGTAGATATAAAAGATAATATGTAGAGATTCTATTTAGTATTTGTAGAATAAATCTAGACTTTTTAAAAGTGAAAAAAGATTTAATTTTTCCGTGAATAAAATCAGTAAGTACTTTACTATTTTTCAAGCATATTGTTATTAATTCAGTTTCAGTATGAATTATTGCTAGAGGATAAGTATCATAAGTTAATGAGTTGTCTTCCATTTCAGTAAAAGGAATATCCACAATTACAAGGATATGATCTTCCTCAATATCTATACGTGAAGTTTCTGCATCATCTAATGGTGCTTTTAAGAAATCTAAAGATACACCTGTCTTTTTTGAAATTAATATTAATTCTTCATCTGAAGGTGCTACTATATTTATCCAACAACCAGGTTCTATATTTTCTATAAGTCTTAATTTTGGATCATGCTCATTTATGCTTTTGTATATTTGTATCATCCAACTAACCTCCAGGAATATTTTTTCATATACTATTTATTATATAATAATTTTAAAAATAAAAATAGAACAAGAAGACTTGTTCTATTATTTATTATAGAATTCTTTTTTTATTTCTAAAAGTAAGTTTTCTTTTTCAATTAAATCTATTGCAGTAGAAGCCAAAGAAAGAGCAGCTTTATTTATTTGACTTAAAGCAAATTTACTTATAGTAGCAGCTGCAAAATCACGCGTACCATATTGTATTGAGTTATCATCAACAATTGATATATAAGGGTGAATGCAAGGTACTTTTCGACTAACAACACCAATACTTAAACCAGCACTAATATTTTTGGCACCATCAATATGTATTATTCCATTTTCCTTTAAGTTGTGACTGAATAATCTATCTAAAGTTCTATTAGTAATAAGTTCCTCATTAGGAGGCTCATAAAGTGATATTGAATTTGATATATGTGTTAAGTTAGAAACATATTTTGCAATATCTCGTAATTTTTTTTCAGCAAGTTCAGCAATATCAGTTTCTTTAGCTCTTATATAAAATTGTGCTTCTGATTCTAAAGGTACTAATAGAGGAGTATATCCACCTTTGGATAAGATTGAGTTTACTTCTACGTCTTTAGGAAAACCTTTCATTAATGAATTAAGGATATTAAAAGTTAACAATATAGCATCTAATGATGTATAACATCCTTTGTTTAGAAAACTAAGTCCACTATTGCCAGTGAATTTTATGCATAGAGGAATTATGGCTGAGGATGTTCCACTTTCAGCAGTTGTAATATCAGGATGACATTCCATTACTACATCTATATCATCAAAAGTGCCTTGTTTAACCATAATAGCTTTTGTGCCACCTAAATATTCACCAGGACACCCTATTAATATAACGGTGCCTCCAATCTTTGGAATTTCATTACCAAGGGCTATGGAAGCAGCAACAGAGATTGTTGATAATGCATTATGTCCAGTAATATGGCCTTCACCTTTAATTGCATCATACTCACATAAAAAGCAGATTTTTGGATAACCTTCACCTTTAGATGCATAAAATGCATTAGGAATATCTAAATAGTTCTTTTTTATATTAAAATCATACTTTTTAATAAGTTTGCAAATATATTCTGAAGATTTTTCTTCTTTATAGCTTTCTTCTGGATTAAAATATAAAAACTTGCATAAGTCTTCTATTTCATTTTGAATAGTTGATAAAAATGATATCATTTCTTGTTTCATATATATTTCCTCCATATGTATGATTACTATTATCTTTAGCTATTATTCATGAAAATATTTATATATCTAAAAGTAATTTATATTGATTTTAAATGTTATAATAGCAATGGTAATAAAAATCAAGAAAGAGGTAGAAATTTATGCAAAAGGGATGTTTTATTGTATTTGAAGGTGGAGAAGGTTCCGGAAAAAGTACAATTTTAGAAATGATATATAATTGGATGATTGAATCAGGAAAAGATGTAATAAAGACAAGAGAACCTGGTGGAATAAAGATCTCTGAAAAAATTAGAGAAATAATATTAGATGCAAATAATACTGAAATGGATGGTAGAACAGAAGCATTACTTTATGCAGCAGCAAGAAGACAACACTTAGTGGAAAAAATTATTCCGGCATTAAAGGATGGAAAGATAGTTTTATGTGATAGATTTATTGATTCATCATTAGCTTACCAAGGTTATGCTAGAGGACTAGGTATAGATGAAATAATGAAAATAAATGAATTTGCTATTGATGAATATATGCCAAATCTTTCAATATTATTTGATATAGACCCTGAAATAGGATTAGAGAGAATAAATAAGAATAGAACTGGAAAGCTTGATAGACTAGATATGGAAAAATTAGATTTCCATTTAAAAGTAAGAGAAGGTTATAATGAAATTTTTGAAACAAGCAAAGGTAGAATAATTAAAATTGATGCATCTAAGTCTATTGAGGAAGTCTTTGAATCTGTTAAAAAGATAATAATGTTACATATTAAGTAAAATAACAAGTATTTTTAATTAAATAATTTATTGTTTATGGTAAAATATAAGTAAAGTTATTGAGTGCTGGAGGGGATATTTATGAAAATGGTAATAGCTATAGTGCAAGATGATGATTCAATAGATTTAGTTGATGCACTAACAGAAAAAAAGTATAGAGTAACTAAGCTTGCCACAACAGGGGGGTTCTTAAAGTCAGGTAATACGACTTTATTAATTGGGGTTAAAGAAAGCGAAGTAAAAGAAGTGGTTTCAATTATACAAGATACTTGTCGAAAGAGAAATGAAGTAGTTGCTTCACCAATGCCTTTCTCAGGAAATTCAGAAATGTATATGCAATATCCTGTTGAAGTTCAAGTAGGAGGAGCCACTGTATTTGTAATTGATGTAGATCAATTTATAAGAATATAAATTTGTGAGGTGCTAATGTGAAGGAGTTTATCGGATATCAAAATATCATAAGTGGTTTTAAAAAAAGGGCAGAAAAGAATACTCTTTCACATGCTCACCTAATTGTAGGTCCTGATGGAATAGGAAAGAGTATAATGGCAAGAATATTTGCTATGGAGATATTAGAAAAAGAGGTTGATAGAGATTATGTAGATATAATGCACTATAAACCTAAAAAAGCTTCTTTTGGTGTAGATGAAGTAAGAAGCATTATTGAAGAAGTTAATAAGAAGCCTTATGAAGGAGACAAGAAAGTAATAATAATTCATGAAGGTAACAAACTTACAGTTCAGGCTCAAAATGCTTTATTAAAAACAATTGAAGAGCCTCCTAAAGGAGTATTTGTAATACTATTAACTGAAAGTCTAGAAGTGATGCTTGATACTATTAAATCTAGATGTCAGGTTTATAAGTTAACTCCATTGAATAAAAATGAAATGATAAGTTATATAAAAAGACTTGGAGAAACTGATAATGAAAGAATATTAGTATCATTGGCTTATGGTGAAGGTATTCCAGGAAGAGCTGAAAGAATGCTTAATGATCAGAAATTACAGGAGTTAAGAGAACTAATTGTAAGTCTATTTAGTGAAATAAAAAATAGAAATACTAATACTGTTTTAGAATATGAAACTAAGTTTACAAAGTTCAAAGACGATAAAGAAGAGATACTTAATTTATTTTCATCTTTCATTAGAGATATTATTGTTTATAAAGAATTAAGAGATAAAGATAAAATAATCAATATGGATAAAATTGAGAAAATAGGTGAATTTTCTGTGTCACTATCTTATAATAAGTTAAATGGTATGTTAAGTCATGTCAGAGAAGCAAGAATTAATTTAAAAAATAATATAAGTTATTCAATGACTATAAGCGTGATGCTTATGGGCTTTTTGGAGGGTTAATTGATGATAAAAGTCGTAGGTATAAGATTTAAGAAAGCAGGTAAAGTATATTACTTTAGTCCAGCTGAATTAAATATACATAAAGGTGATTATGTTGTTGTAGAAACAGCAAGAGGAATAGAATTTGGTGAATGCGTAATTGGTATTAAAGAAATTGATGAAGCTGAAATTGTATCACCATTAAAATGTGTTTTGAGAATTGCGGATAATAAAGATATTGCAAAACACAAAGAAAATAAGAGTAAAGAGAAAGATGCATTAGATATATGCATGAAAAAAATTGCAGAACATGGTCTTGAAATGAAACTTATTGATGTTGAATATACATTTGATAATAATAAGGTAATATTTTACTTCACAGCAGATGGAAGAGTAGATTTTAGAGAATTAGTTAAAGATTTAGCTACTATATTTAAAACTAGAATAGAACTTAGACAAATAGGAGTTAGAGATGAAGCTAAGATGATAGGTGGTCTTGGACCATGTGGTAGAACTTTATGTTGTTCTTCATTCTTAGGTGATTTTGCTTCAGTGTCAATAAAAATGGCAAAAGAACAGAATTTATCACTAAATCCTACTAAAATTTCAGGAATTTGTGGAAGGCTTATGTGTTGCTTAAACTATGAGCAAAACACATATGAAGATATAAGAAAGAGATTACCAAGAGTTGGTTCAATAGTACAAACTGAAGATGGTAAAGGTGATGTAGTCTTAAATAATATAGTAAAAGAATCTGTTAGGGTAAAATTAAAAATTGGAGACGACGAAATATTAAAAGACTTTAAGATTAAAGATATTAAGTTAATTAAAGGGGAATACGAAGATTCTGTTGACGATAAGGATATAAGATTAGAAGTAGAGTCTGAAGAGGATAAGAAGTTAATTAAAAACCTAATTAACGAGAAATAGGAAGGTGACTAAAGAATGAAATCTATAATAAAAGTTTTGAATATTAACAAGTCTAAAGATATAAGAAATATTCAAAGGGCTGTATCTATGAATGAAGGAGTAATAGCTAGCGAAGTATCCATAGAAAAAAAAGAGGTACAAGTAATTTATAATGATAGTATTGTAGATTTAGACACTATAATAGATTCTATAGAAAATATGGGATATATGACTATATAATGAACAAAATCCAATTTTTATAAAGTTCTTTAATTTATAAGACAAACGTGTTAAAATGTATTTGGTGTAATAAACAGATATATTAGGAGGTGTTTTTAATGGCATACGCTATTAGTGATTCATGTGTTAGCTGTGGAGCTTGCGCTGCTGAATGTCCAGTAGGAGCTATCAGCCAAGGAGATACTCAATTCGTTATAGATGCAGATACTTGTATCGATTGCGGAAGTTGTGCAGGAGTTTGCCCAGTAGGAGCTCCAGAAAAAGAATAATAAGAAGAATAAAAGAGGTCGCCAGGTCGTTACGATTGTTGACGATCTTTTTTTATGTCAATTTATAATATTATTTTCGTGCAATAGAATGGTGCAAGGATACATATCTGGATTACTACTTGTTATTTCATATGAATTTGTAGAAGATTTTATTATATTTTTCATATTAAAAATAAATTTATTACATCCATCTACATAAGGTAAGGAATAGTATGTTCTGTAGTACATAGGTATTACTATTTTAGGACATAATATTTTAATAAGATTAATAGCATCAGTTGTATTTAAAGTAAAATGTCCTCCTATTGGGATAAATAGAATATCACAATTTTTAAGTTTACATGTTAAATCAAAGTTTGGAATGTGTCCAAGGTACCCTAGATAAATTATTACATAATTATCAAAATCGTATTTGTAAATTATATTTTCACCGCGTTTAATTCCATTACTATTATCACAAAAAGACTTAAAACCGTATATAGTAGTAATAGATGTTTTAAATATAGAAGCAGAATTAAGTATCATTGAATTTTTGATGTTGGATGAATAATTATCTAATAAAAAGTTAGGTCGGCTTATGGTAACTATGGATGGATTATAGTGCAATAGGTTATTAAAAACAGAATCATTATAAGGATCTGTTAGAATTCTATGCCCTAAAGAATCTTGTAATAAAAAAGTGCAATGACCAAACCATTTAATTATCATATATTCCTCCTAAATTAAAAATATACAAAAAATATTATGCTCAAAATTTATATTTTTAGTCATTATGAGTTATAATATTACTTGAAAAAAATAATATTTAATATTACCATAAGTATAAAGTCAAAGTAAGTCAAGAACAAAGGTTTAAGAAGGTGATAATATGGCAAGACTTTCAGATATAATAGAAAGTTTTATAAAAGAAGTGCTTAGTGAAAGTGGTGGTCAACAAGTACAAATTCAAAGAAATGAACTTGCAGATCAGTTTAGATGCGCGCCATCTCAAATAAATTATGTATTAACTACAAGATTCACCTATGATAAAGGATATGTAATAGAGAGTAGAAGGGGTGGAGGAGGCTATATTGTAATTAAACAGTTAGCTAATGATAAAGCAGATGTAAGAAATACATTAATTAATGATACAATTGGTAATTCAATTACTTATCATAATGCAAACTCCGTATTAGAAGGAGTATATGAATCCGATTTAATAACTAAACGAGAACTAGAAATAATGAAAATGGCTATAAATGATAGAACTTTAAATGCTATAGAAGACAAGAACAAAGTTAGAGCTGAAGTTTTAAAAGCTATGCTAATGGCTATATTATCTTAAAGGGGGGAGGATTAAGATGCTTTGTGAAAAATGTAAGAAGAATGAAGCTAAAATTCATCTAGTAAAAATGGTTAATAGTAAGAAAAGTGAAATATGGTTATGTGAACAATGTGCTAAAGAGTTGTCTAGTAATTCATTTTTTACAATGGTGAGTCAAGGAGATATGAGTTCTTTGGAAAAAATGATGAATGATTATTTTGGTCAAGAAAGAAATATTGAAGCTAAGATAGATGTTATATGTAAAAAGTGTGGAACAACTTATTCTAAGTATAAGGAGTCAGGTAAATTAGGTTGTCCTAAGTGCTATGAAAGTTTTAGTGAGTATTTAGATCCAATTATAGAAAAATCAAATCCTAATTGCATTTATACAGGTAAGGTTCCATCAAAACCAGAAATTATAGAAAAAGTTGAAGATACACTGAAAAGCTTAAAGCTTGAACTTCAAAAATATATTATAGCTGAAGAGTATGAAAAAGCAGCAACTATAAGAGATAAAATTAATGCAATAAATTCAGAGAGGGAAGTATAAGAATGAGAAACTGGATGGAGAGTGAATTAGATCCTAGTGATATTGTTATCAATACTTCAATGAGCCTTGGTAGAAACTTTAATGATAATAAGTTTACCGACAAGATGAAAGATGATGAAGCCAGAAGTTATGTAGATAACATTTTTAACATAATATCAAACAAGCTTTATGATGATGATTTAGAACTTATTAAGCTTTGGGAAATTGATGCAAATAATATTGAAATGTATAAAGATATGCAGATTATTAATAATAAATTAATAGAAAGGAAAGATAAGTCTGCATTTATTGTGAATAAAAACCAAACATTATCAATAATGATAAATGAGGAAGAAAATCTAAGAATACAATGTATAGTAGATGGATTAAACTTTGAAAATATATATGAATATATAAACAAAGTCGATGATTACATTGGTAAAGATATGTCATATGCATTTAGTGATAGATATGGATATATTAGTTCAAATCCTGCAAATTTAGGCACTGGGTTTAAGGTATGTGCAATATTACATTTACCTGGTATAACTAAAAGTGGAGAAATGGAGAATGTTGATAAAAGCCTAAATGAAGCGGGAATAGTAATAGAAGGATTGTATGGAGAAAGATTAAATTCTACTGGTAATATATATAAAATTTATAATAAGCCATCAATATGTTCTAATGAGAAACAAATAATTGAAAGTATGAGGGATACAATATACGATATTATATCAGCAGAAAAGAAATGTAGAGAAATAATGTTGTTAGAACATAAGTATCAATTAGAAGATAAGATATATAGAGCTTATGGAATATTAAAAAATGCTAGAATTTTAAAAGAAAAAGAAGCATTAGAGTTATTATCAGATATTAAATTAGGCTCTGAACTAGGATTTTTAAATATCAATAAAAGAATTTTAAATTATATTATGGTTAAAACAAAAGATTCCTTTATTAATACAAAGAATAATTTAGAAGCTAATGATTTTGATATAGACATAGAAAGGGCTAAAGTTATGAGAACTTTATTAGATTAGAAATAAATTGGGAGGTGAAAGTTTTGACATACGGTAAATTTACTGAGAGAGCACAAGTTGTAGTTCTTGAAGCTCAGAAAGAATCGCAAAAATATAAGCATGGATATATAGGAACAGAACATATTCTTTTAGGATTGCTAATTGAAGGTGGAGAATCCAGAAATTTATTGGTTAAGTATGGAGTAGAAGAAAAAGTAGTAAAGAATTTTATAGAAGATTATTTAGGATATGGAGAATCATCTATGCCTAAAGGTGAATTACTACTTACACCAAGAACTAAGAAAGTTTTTGATAAAAGTTTTGAAGAAGCTAAAAATTTAAATCATAAGTATGTAAGCCCTGAACATTTACTTTTAGCGTTAATTAAAGAACAAGAAGGTGTAGCATATACTATACTTTATCAACTTAACATTGATTTTACAGGCTTGAATAAAGATATTATGAAACTTTTATCAGGTAAATCTGTTGATCAAAATGCTGGGCAAAGTGAAGAAAAGAAAAAAGAATCAAAAACAACAACATTAGATAAATACAGTAGAGATTTAACTGAAGCAGCAAGAAATGATGAGTTAGATCCTGTTATAGGAAGAGATGCTGAAAACCAAAGGGTATTAGAAATCTTATGTAGAAGAATTAAAAATAATCCATGTTTGATAGGAGATCCTGGAGTTGGAAAAACAGCAGTAGTTGAAGGATTAGCTCAAAGAATAGTTGAAGGAAATATTCCTGAAAATCTAAAGGATAAAAGAGTTGTGAGTTTAGATTTAAGTTCAATGGTAGCTGGTGCAAAATATAGAGGTGAATTTGAAGAAAGATTAAAAAAAGTAATGGATGAATTAAAAGATAATAAAGAAGTTATTGTCTTTATTGATGAAATTCATACTATAGTTGGTGCAGGTGGAGCTGAAGGAGCAATAGATGCATCGAATATATTAAAACCAGCTCTTGCAAGAGGTGAGATTCAATGTATTGGAGCAACTACTACTGATGAGTATAGAAAGTATATAGAGAAAGATTCAGCCCTTGAAAGAAGATTTCAGCCAGTAACAATTGGAGAACCTGATAAAGAAGAAACTCTTGCAATTCTTAAAGGATTAAGACCTAAATATGAGCAGCATCATGGAGTTAAGATAACAGATGAAGCATTAGATGCAGCTATTGAACTATCTGATAAATATATAAATGATAGATTTATGCCAGATAAGGCTATAGATTTAATGGATGAAGCATCAGCAAAGATACGTATTGAAAATCTTGTGGTACCACCAGATTTAAAGGAAATTGAGGGAGATATTGATAATGTAGTAAAAGAAAAAGAGGAAGCTGTCAGGATGCAGGATTTTGAAAAAGCAGCTACTCTTAGAGATAGTGAAAGAGAACTTAAAGACAAACTTGAAAGATTAAAGGAAAATTGGAGTATAGGTGGAGCAAATGCAGTATTGACAGTACACGCAAATAATATAGCTAAAATTGTAGCTGAGTGGACTAAGATTCCTGTGGAAAAACTTACACAAAAAGAAAGTGATAAATTATTAAAACTTGAAGAAACTCTCCATAAGAGAGTAATAGGTCAAAATGAAGCAGTAAAGGCTGTAGCACAAGCTGTAAGAAGATCAAGAGTAGGACTTAGAGATCCAAAGAGACCAATAGGAAGTTTTATATTTTTAGGACCAACAGGAGTTGGAAAAACTGAACTTTGTAAAGCTTTAGCTGAAGCAATGTTTTCAGATGAAAATAGTATTATAAGAATAGATATGTCTGAGTATATGGAAAAACATACTGTTTCTAGATTAATTGGTGCACCTCCAGGATATGTAGGATACGAAGAAGGTGGTCAGCTTACAGAAGCCGTAAGAAGAAGACCATATTCAGTTGTGTTACTTGATGAAATAGAAAAAGCTCATCCTGATGTATTTAATATATTGCTTCAAATTATGGAGGATGGAAGACTTACAGATGGTAAGGGCAAAGTTGTTAATTTTAAAAATACAATAATTATAATGACTTCTAATGTTGGAGCACATACTATTAAAAAGCAAAAGTCTATGGGATTTTCAATTGATTCAACAGATGACGGTGAATACGAAAAGATGAAGGAAAATGTTATGCAGGAACTCAAAAAAACATTTAAACCTGAATTTTTAAATAGACTAGATGAGACAATAGTATTCCATAAGTTAACTAAAGATAATATGTCATCAATACTAAATTTAATGCTTAATTCTATAGGTGAACGTTTAAAAGAAAATAATATCAGTTTACAATTTAATGATGATAGTAAAAAATTCTTGATTGATAAGGGAATTGATTTGAATTTTGGAGCTAGACCACTAAGAAGAGTAATAATAAAAGAAGTGGAAGACAGATTAAGTGAAGAAATGTTAATAGGTAATGTTAATAAAGGCGATAGCTTATTAGTTTCAGTCAATAAAGATAAATTAAAATTTAATAGTATAAAAGCAATAGAAGGAATCAAATAATATGATATCGGGGTAGTTTTTTGTAAACTACCTCATATTTATATTATTAAGTAATAATTGTTGTTGTTTAATCTTATCATATGATAGAATTAGATAATATTTGTAGTGCTACAAGGAGTGGATTTTTTGAATAAACAAGTTAAAGAAATAGATTTAGTTATTTTAGGAGGAGGTCCAGCTGGTCTTACTGCGGCTATATATGCATCACGTGCAAAACTTGATATGGTATTATTAGAGAATGCCTTTGTAGGCGGTCAAGTAAGAAATAGTTATACTATTGAAAACTATCCTGGATTTAAGAAAATAGAGGGTTCTAAGCTTGCAGATATGATGCAAGAACAAGCAGAAGTTATGGGTGCAGTTATAGATGAATTTGATCCAGTAGAGAGTGTTAGTCTTAAAGATGGAAAAAATATAATAGAAACAGAAAGTTATATTTATAAACCTAAAACTGTAATAATATCTACTGGTGCTACACCTAGAAAATTACCAATTAAAAATGAAAGCAGATATGAAGGGAAAGGAATTCATTATTGTGCTGTTTGCGATGGAGCAATGTATGATAATAAAGTAGTTGGAGTTGTTGGTGGTGGAAATGCTGCACTTGAAGAAGCTGTATTTTTATCAAGATTTGCATCAAAAGTATATATTATAAGAAGGTATGATTACTTTAGAGGTGAGAAGTCTGTATTTGAAGAAGCAAATCAAAATGAAAAAATTGAAATTCTTTATAATAAAGATCTTATAGATGTTCAAGGTGATGATTTTGTAAAAGAAGCAATTATAAAAGACATGATTACTGGTGAAGAAAAAACAATTAAAATGGATGCTGTATTTGGTTACATAGGAACTGATCCTAAGACAGATGAATTTAAAGGTGATTTAGACCTTACAGAAAAAGGATATATAATTACCGATGATCATATGAGGACAAATGTAAAAGGAGTATTTGCCGCTGGTGATGTTAGAGATAAAGAGTATAGACAAATTACAACAGCAGTAGCAGATGGAACAATTGCTGCTTTAGAGGCTGAAAAGTATATTAATTCATTATAAAGCATAAAAAATGTCTTAAGTATGGTTTCTTAAGACATTTTTTATTATTAGTTACTTAAAGCTGTATCAATAGCAGGCTTATCAAAACCAATAATAACTGTTCCGTTTATGTCTAAAACAGGAACTCCCATTTGCTTAGACTTTTTTAGCATTTCTTCTCTAGCTTCCATGTCTTCAGCTACATTCAATTCTACGAAACTTACATTTCTAGATTTTAAATAGTTTTTAGCTTTTACACACCAAGGACAAGAATCAGTAGTATAAACTTTTACCATTATTAACACCTCCGTTAAGGAATAATTATTATTCATTAATATACTATTACTTTTGAAAAACATTTTCAATATAATATATGTGAAAATAATTATTTGGGGATTATTTTATAGTGTTATGGTCTTCTATATTAGAATTTAATATATAATTGGATATTTCATCATTAGATAAATTAGCGCTTTGATCAAATCTATAATCATTTTTTTCATGAAGTGTATTTTTACCTTCAATGTTTAATGAACTAAAGGTGGTTTGATTTATCATGGAATCATCTCCTAGTTTTTAATTCTAGTATTTCGCAAAAGATAAAAATTATTCGTAATTTTCAGTGTGGATAATTAAAATAAAAATAAATGCACGAAAAGACGACTACAATTTAATAAAACTGATAGAATTAAAATGAGAAGGACGTGATGAGCCACCTATTGGATTGTATAAGAAATTAATTGAAATGAATGAAAATAAAGAAGCGGCAATGATTTTATAAGAAGATTATATTTAATGTAAATTAATTTTTAATAATTACTATTAATACGAATTAATTATGTGATATTATAAAATAGGTGAACAACCAATATCAGTAGAGAAAAGGAGTCTAAAATGGCTAAAATAAAATCAATTTTTACATGTCAAGAATGTGGATATGAATCACCAAAATGGCTTGGGAAGTGCCCTTCGTGTAATGCATGGAATACCTTTGTTGAAGAGGTTAAAGATGATGCTACTGTTATTAAAGGAAAGATAAGTAAAAGTATTCGCCCAGAAAATATGCCTAAAACAATTACTGATATTAAGTCTGGAGAAAAAGAAAGATTTAAAACTAAATTAAAAGAATTAGATAGAGTTTTAGGTGGAGGATTAGTAAAAGGATCATTAACATTAATTTCAGGAGATCCAGGAATAGGTAAGTCCACACTTCTTCTTCAAACTTCTAATAATATAGCTAAGCAATATGGAAAAGTTTTATATGTTTCTGGAGAAGAATCAGAAGAACAAATTAAGATTAGAGGTGACAGGTTAGGAGTTACTTCTGATAATTTATATATAGTTTCTGAAACAAATCTAGATACCATTGAGGTTTATATTGATGAGATAAAACCAGTATTTGTTATCATAGATTCAATTCAAACAATTTTCAAAGAAGGAATAACTTCAGCGCCAGGGAGTGTTTCACAAGTTAGAGAATGTTCTAATCAACTAATGAGAATTGGAAAGAGTAGAAACTTACCATTGTTTATTGTTGCACATGTTACTAAACAAGGTGAACTTGCTGGACCAAGAGTATTGGAACATATGGTTGATACCGTTCTGTATTTTCAAGGGGAAAGAACAGAAGAATTTAGAATACTTAGGACAATGAAAAATCGTTTCGGAACAACAAGCGAAATAGGAGTTTTCGAAATGAGAGAAGAAGGACTTGTTGAAATTTATGATCCTTCAAGAATGTTCTTGGAAGATACTACATTCAATCAAGAAGGTTCGGTGGTAATAGGTATAATGGAAGGTACTAGGCCAATACTTGTAGAAGTTCAAGCATTGGTGTCACAAACTAATGCACCAATGCCAAGGAGAACTTCAGTAGGAATAGATCATCAAAGAGTTAGTTTGATATTAGCAGTACTAGAAAAGAAACTTAGAGTTCCTTTTTATAATAGTGATGTGTATGTAAATGTTGTAGGTGGATTAAATATTGATGGTACTACTGCAGATTTAGGTGTTGCATTAGCATTATTATCAAGTGCTAAAAATAAAGGAATAACATTACCAAAGGTAATGATTATTGGAGAAGTCGGTCTGACAGGAGAAATTAGACCAATTGCATCAGCAGATAGGCTTGCTAATGAAGCTGAAAAAATGGGGTTTGAATATATTATTATGCCTGCTAGAAATAAAGAGAAAATTACCAATAAAAACATTAAGGTAATTGGAGTGAATAATTTAAGAGAAGCTATAAGTAAGGCATTGTAGAATTGAGGTGAGATGATGAGGTTAGAAAAGGATGTAGAAATACAAAAGATATTAAAAATTATGTGTCCAGGAACAGCTATTAGAGAAGGTCTTGAAAATATTCTAAGAGCAAAAACTGGAGGCCTTATAGTATTAAGTGATAGTGATGAAATAATGAAAATGGCAGATGGTGGATTTGCTATTAATTCGGAGTATACTGCAGCGTATGTATATGAACTTGCTAAGATGGATGGTGCTATTATAGTAAGTAAAGATTTAAAGAAAATAGTATCAGCTAATATCCAATTGTTACCTGATGCTTCAATACCAACTTTTGAAACTGGAACTAGACATAGAACAGCTCATAGAGTTGCAAAACAAACAGGGGATATTGTTGTTGCTATTTCTCAAAGACGAAACATGATAACAGTATATAAAGGTGATATAAGATATGTACTAAGAGAAAGTAGTGTGATTTTAGAAAAAGCTAATCAGGCTATTCAAACATTAGAGAAGTACGTTGCGGTATTAGATAGAGTTATTAATAATTTGAATTTATTAGAATTTCAAGATTTAACTACTTTGTTTGATGTAGCAACAGCTATTCAAAGAACAGAAATGGTTATGAGAATAGTAGAAGAAATAAAAATGTACATACTGGAATTAGGGAATGAAGGAAGACTTGTTTCCATGCAGTTAAATGAACTTGTAAAACATATTGAAAGAGATGGGATTCTTTTAATAAAAGATTATATTAAAGAAGGTTATGAAGCTGATGAGGTTTATACAGATATACAAAAGTTAACACAAACTGAACTATTAGATTTAGAAGCTATATCCAAAGTAATTGGATATGGATCAGAATCATTAGTTGAAACATTGATATCACCAAAAGGATATAGAATGCTTAGTAAAGTACCGAGAATACCTGCAAATGTAATAGAAAATCTAATTAATCAATTTAAAGATTTAACAAGCATTATCGATGCTGAAATAGAAGACTTAGATAAAGTTGAAGGTATTGGAGAAGCAAGAGCAAAAGCGATTAGATCTGGATTAAAAAGAATTAATGAGCAAGTTTATTTGAATAAACAATTATAATTTTTATAAAATTAGGGATACTTTTAATAGTATCCCTAATTTATTTTTTATCTAAAAGTGAATTTACCTAAAGTATTAATTCTATCATGCTCTTTTAAAAGAATATCATATAGATTTATTCCAAGTTCATTACAAAGAGAAGTTAAATAAAAGAGATTATTTCCCATTTCTCTTTCAATTACCTCACGACAATTTTCGCACAATTCACCTTCTATATGTGAACTTAAGCATTCTGAAAGATTATCTAAGGATTCATCTTCTGGCAAGTGTTGTTTTTTTGCGTTTATTGAAATACAACCACAATTTGTTACTGCTTTTGCAATGGCTCTACTTACTCTTGCATTGGATTCAGAGTATTTTGTAAGTAAATCTATAATACTTTTATGTCTAAGTAGTGAATCGTTTACAGAGTTTTGAAAGTCATCATAAATTATATCCTTCATAGGTCCCACTCCTTTGTGTTTTAAAGGTGTAATTTTAATTATATTATAGTGATTCAAAGTTACATTTGTCAATATAAGGGTATAAATCCTTTTTGCTAATAAGATTATAATAACCAATAGTATAACTATTTCATAGGGGGTAAAAATTAAAAAACTTTTAATTTACTAAATATTTATTTTAGTAGTATATTTAGTATGATATAATTTGTGTGTGCATAGATATGCATTTTTTGGATTTTTTTATAATGAAAATGGTAATAATTTAAATTGAGGAGGTGAAGTTATGTTTAACAAGATAATTAGAAGTATGTTTGTATTAGCTGGTATTGCTATTGGATATGGAGTTAGTGAATTTTTATTTTTTACTCCCATAGTACATAATTGGGCATTTTTATCTGAGTTTTATGGTAAGGTATTATTTATTATTTTTATTTGTTTGATTTTTGGAATTATTTCATATATATTTGCACCAAAAATTTCTTCAGCTATTGCAAATTTAATCGATTATATTGAGAAGAACATACAAAAGTTAACTGTTGGGGAGATTGTTTATGGGTCTATAGGAGCAATGATAGCTCTTATAATTACAAGTATTCTATCTAGACCAATACTAGATATTAATAAGGTTATAGGTCCAATTATAGTGGTTATGTTAAACCTGATTGCTGCTATAATCGGAATGGATATTATGATAAAAAAGAAAAGTGATATAACAAATATTTTATTAAATTTGAAGAAAAATGGTGTAGTTAGAGAGAAAAAGATAAAGTCATCGGTAAAAGCAGTGCCTAAAATACTTGATACGTCAGTAATAATAGATGGAAGAATATTTGATATTTGTCAAACTGGATTTGTGGAAGGACCTCTTATTATACCAAATTTCGTTTTAGATGAACTTAGACATATCTCAGATTCAGCTGATTCCTTAAAAAGAGTTCGAGGTAGAAGAGGACTTGATATATTAAATAAGATTCAAAAAGAATTAGCAATTGAAACGCAAGTTTGGGAAGGAGATTTTCCTAAAATTGAAGAGGTTGATAGTAAACTTTTAAAGTTAACTCAAGTACTGCATGGAAAAGTGTTAACAAATGATTATAACTTAAATAAAGTAGCAGAGGTGCAAGGAGTTCCTGTACTTAATATAAATGAGTTATCAAATGCTATAAAACCAGTTGTAATACCAGGTGAAGAAATGACAGTGGAAGTAGTTAAAGATGGTAAGGAATCAAGTCAAGGAGTAGCATATTTAGATGACGGAACAATGATTGTTGTTGAAGGTGGTAAGAAGTATATAGGTGATAAAATTGATGTTGTTGTAACCTCTGTACTTCAAACATCAGCAGGAAGAATGATTTTTGGAAAACCAAAAGAAAAGGAGAATAAATAATGGTTTCTGCTATAGTTTTAGCTGGAGGAAAAGGCAAGAGAATGGGCAGTGCTGTAAGTAAACAATTTATTCATATTAATGATAAACCGATTTTATACTACACATTAAAAAAATTCTTAAATTGTAACAGTATTGATAAGGTAGTACTTGTACTTCCTAAAGATGAAATTGAATATTGTATAGAAAATGTATTAGATAAGTATGCCTTAAATGTTGATGAGATTGTAGTGGGTGGTAAAGAAAGACAAGATTCTGTTTATAATGGATTGCAAAAGTGTAAAGATTCAGAAGTTGTATTAGTACATGATGGGGCAAGGCCTTTTGTTTCGGAAAATATAATTTTAAATGGTATACGTTATGCGAGAGAGTATGGAGCAACAGCTCCTGGAGTGATGCCAAAAGATACAATTAAGGTTAAAAATGCTGAAGGCTTCTCTATAGATACACCTAATAGAGCAGATTTAGTAGCAATACAGACACCTCAAAGCTTTAAGTATGATTTAATAATGAAGTGTCATGAAAAAATAAAAAGAGATAATATTTCTGTTACAGATGATACGATGGTTTTAGAGAATTATGGACATAAAGTATATATTTATGATGGAGAGTATACTAATATTAAGGTCACAACTCCAGAAGATATTGTTATAGCTGAGTATTTGGCAAAGGAGAACTGATAAGGAAATATTGACAGAGTCTTACTGAAACGTTATAATGAAAGCAAAATTTTTAAAAAAATTTAATATTGTCATGCGATGAGAAAGAATAGTAGAGGTCGCCTTTTCAGAGAGAAAATCCTTGGCTGTAAGATTTTCAACAGACTTTGAACCAGCTTTTGAGCTATAGATACAACTATCGGTTTAATACCGTTAACATTTTAGAGAACAAATTTAGGTGGTACCGCGAGTATAATTCGCCCTAATATAGGGGCGGATTTTTTTTATTGAAAAATAAATATTTAGGAGGATGTTTATATATGAAAATGTCAAATATGTTAGTTTTAACATTAAGAGAAGTTCCAGCAGAAGCTGAAATATCAAGTCATAAATTAATGCTTAGATCAGGTATGATGAGAAAAATGGCATCAGGGGTATATAATTATATGCCTTTAGGTTTAAAAGTATTAAAAAATATAGAAAATATAGTTAGAGAAGAAATGAATGCATCAGGAGCTCAAGAATTTTTAGCTTCAGCAATGATTCCAGCAGAATTATGGCAAGAATCAGGAAGATGGGATGCTTATGGAGCAGAAATGTTTAGAGTTAAAGATAGAAATGATAGAGATTTTTGTCTTGGACCTACTCATGAAGAAGTATTTACTGATGTTGCAAGAAATACAATAAAGTCATACAAACAATTACCAGTAAATCTTTATCAAATTCAAACAAAGTATAGAGATGAAAGAAGACCAAGATTTGGAGTTATGAGAAGTAGAGAATTCGTCATGAAAGATGCTTATAGTTTTGATAAGGATCAAGCAGGATTAGATGTTTCATTTGATAAAATGCATGATGCATATGTAAGAATCTTTAATAGATGTGGTCTTGATGCTAAAGGCGTTGAAGCTGATTCAGGTGCAATTGGTGGATCGAATTCAATGGAATTTATGGTAAAATCAGAAGTTGGAGAAGATGATGTAGTATTCTGTACTCACTGTAATTATGCAGCTAACATAGAAAAGGCAGCAGCAATTCCTGATATAGCAGAGAAAGAAGAATTATTAGAAGTAGAAAAAGTATCAACTCCAGATAGCAGAGGAATAGATGAAGTATCAGAATTCTTAAATGTTGACTCAAAGAAAACTGCTAAATTATTAATGTTTAATGTAGATGGAAAAATTGTAGGTGTTCTTGTAAGAGGAGACAGAGAAGTAAATGAAGTTAAGGTTGCTAATGCAGCTGATGCTAAGAGCGATATAATAATGGCGTCTTATGAAGAATATACAAATGCAACAGGAGGTGAAGTTGGCTTTGGAGGACCAGTAGGATTAAAAGTTGATTTATTATTAGTTGATGAAGAAGTTAAGAATATGTACAACATGGTTGTTGGCGCTAATGAAACTGGATATCATTTAAAGAACGTAAATTACGGACGAGATTTCGAAGGTGTTGTTGGAGATTACAGAAATGTAACAGAAGGAGAAAAATGTCCAGTTTGTGGTGAAAAGATAACTATCTCACGTGGAACAGAAGTAGGTCATATATTTAAATTAGGTACTAAGTATTCAGAAGCAATGAATGCTAAGTTTATAGATGAAAATGGTAAAGAAAAACCATTTATAATGGGATGCTATGGAATAGGTGTAACTAGAACAATGGCTTCAATTATTGAACAACACAATGATGAAAACGGAATTATATGGCCATTATCAGTAGCACCATATCATGTATCTGTTATACCAGTTAACATAAAAGACGAAGAACAAATGAGAATAGCTACTGAAATTTATGAATCATTAGAAAAGCTTGGAGTAGAAGTTTTACTTGATGATAGAAATGAAAGAGCTGGAGTTAAATTTAAGGATTCTGAACTTATGGGTATTCCAATGAGAGTAACAGTTGGTAAGAAGATTAATGAAGAATCTGTTGAATTTAAGCTAAGAGCAGGCGGAGATAATGAAGTTATTAAGATTGAAGAAGTTTTAGGTAAGGTTAAGGCAGAATTTGAAAAAAACAATTTAAAACTAAAATAGTTTAGGAGGATTGATTGATGAAGTTATATAATACTCTAACTAGAAGAAAAGAAGAATTTAAGCCTCTAACACCAGGGGAAATAAAAATGTATGCATGTGGACCTACTGTGTACAATTTCTTTCATATAGGTAATGCAAGAACTTTTATAGTTTTTGATGTTATGAGAAGATACTTTGAGTATAGAGGTTATAAAGTTAATTTTGTACAAAACTTTACTGATATTGATGATAAAATGATTAGTAAAGCAAATGAGGAACATACAACAGTAAAGGAAATTGGCGATAAGTATATTGCTGAGTATTATAAAGATGCTGATGGATTAGGTATTGAAAGAGCAACAACCAATCCTAGAGCTACAGAATATATTCAAGCTATAATTGATTTTGTAAGTGAACTGATTGAAAAAGGATATGCTTACGAAGTAGATGGTGATGTATATTTTAGTACTAAAAAGTTTGATTCTTATGGAAAATTATCAGGACAAAATCTTGATGATTTACAAGCTGGTGCTAGAATAACAGTTGATGAGAGAAAAGAAGATCCTATGGATTTTGCAGTATGGAAATCTCAAAAACCAGGAGAACCAGCTTGGGAAAGTCCTTGGGGAATGGGAAGACCAGGATGGCATATTGAATGTTCATGTATGGCGAAAAATCTTTTAGGTGATACAATAGATATTCATGGTGGTGGAATGGATTTAGCTTTTCCACATCATGAAAATGAAATTGCTCAAAGTGAAGCGCTAACAGGAAAAACATTTGCTAATTACTGGCTTCATGTTGCGTATATAAATGTTAACAATAAGAAGATGTCTAAGTCCCTTAATAATTTCTTTACAGTTAGAGATATATTAAAGGAATATGAAGCAGATGTAATTAGATTCTTTATGTTAAATGCACATTATAGAATTCAAATTAATTTTAGCAAAGAACTATTAGATTCAGCTAAAGCTTCAGTTGAAAGATTATACAATACAATTAACAATCTAGAAAATCTTCTAGAAGAGGTATCTGTTGAAAAGATGACTGAGGGAGAAATTAAGTATCTTGATTCATTAGATAAATACAGAGAAAAATTCATTGAAAAAATGGATGATGATTTCAATACAGCAGATGCTATAACTGTTCTGTTTGAATTATCAAAAGATTTAAATACAAATGTAACTATTGATTCATCTAAAGAATTAGTAACAAAAGCTTTAGAGTTAATGAGGGAATTAGGTAAGCCTTTAGGTATGCTTCAAAATACAACTAAGGGAAGCTTAGAAAATGAAATAGAAGAATTAATAGAACAAAGACAAAATGCTAGAAAAAATAGAGACTTTGCTTTAGCAGATAAAATTAGAGATGATTTAAAAGCTAGAGGAATTGTTCTTGAAGATACACCACAAGGTGTTAGATGGAAGAAAGCTTAGAGTTTATAAAAAAGGGCTGCAATTGTATTTTTGCAGCCCTTATTTAAAGGAGAATTAGTAATGTTAGATGACCTTAGAATAAGAGAATTTTCAAAAGAAGAAGCAAGACAATTAAATCCGCTTCAGTTAGCTATAGTTGGAGATGCTGTATATGAAATTTTCATAAGAAATTATGTGTTGTCAAATAACACCAGTTTATCAGCTCACAAGATTCATAAAGAAGCTATAAAATTTGTGAAAGCAAAAAGTCAATCAACTATAATGCATCAAATAGAAGAAAATTTAACAGAGGAAGAAGAATATATCTACAAGAGAGGTAGAAATGCCAAATCGGCTACTGTACCTAAAAATGCAGATGTAAGAGATTATAGAATGGCAACTGGATTTGAAGCGTTAGTTGGATACTTGTATTTAGTTGGGAATAGGGAAAGATTAAATTATGTGCTAAAGATGAGTACTGAAATAATAACTAAATAAATTTAGGAGGACTTATGGCTAAAAAAAATTTTGACAAAAAAACAAATAACACAATTGAAGATAGAGAAGACTTAATAATTGGCAGAAATGCAGTTATGGAAGTAGTAAAAGGAAATAGAACTATTGAAGCTTTGTACATATCAAAAGGCCAAATGGAAGGATCTATTAGAGAAATAATAAAAATAGCAAAAGAAAAGAAACTTGTTATAAAAGAAGTAGACAGAAAAAAATTAGATGTTATGAGTAATAATTCGGTGCATCAAGGTGTAATAGCAAGAGTTACTCCTTATGTCTATAGTGATGTAAAAGATATATTAGATTATGCTAAAGAAAAACAAGAAGATCCATTTATAATTGTTCTAGATGAAATAGAAGATCCTCATAATCTTGGTTCTATAATAAGAACAGCTGAATTATGCGGAGCACATGGAATAATAATTCCTAAGAGAAGAAATGTTGGAATAACATCAACAGTTTATAAATCATCTGTAGGTGCTATAGAACACGTGAAAGTTGCTAAGGTTACAAATATAAATACAGTTTTAGATGAATTAAAAGAAGAAGGCGTTTGGGTATACGGTGCAGATATTGCAGGTACAGAATACAGCTATGAGGTTAATTTTAGTGGGCCTTGTGCTTTGATTATTGGAAGTGAAGGAAGAGGAATTTCAAAATTAACATTAAAAAAATGCGATAAATTAGTGAGAATACCAATGGTTGGTAAAATTAATTCTTTAAATGCATCAGTTGCAGGTGGTATAATGATGTATGAGGTTTTAAAAGGTAGATTAAAGTAACTTGGAGGTTACATGAAAATAGTATTTGTTGATGGCTATAATGTTTTAAACAGTTGGCCTAATTTAAAGAATGAAAAAAATGCTAGTTTTGATGGAGCAAGAAATAAATTTGTAGATATAATGCACAATTATGCATCTTATAATGACTGTAAAGTTGTGATTGTTTTTGATGGCTATAAAGTTCAAGGGAATGTTGAGAATAAAGAAATAATAAATAAAAGTTTATTGATAGTATTTACTAAAACAGGTGAAACAGCTGATAGTTATATAGAGAGAGAAGTACATGAAATAGGCAGAAGATACGAAGTGTGTGTTGTTACTTCTGATTGGTTAGAACAGCAAACCATATTTCAAAGAGGAGCCGTTAGGATGTCTTCTATTGAATTCTATAATGAGGTTATGAAAGTAGAGCATAATATAAGACATAAGACTGAAAAAAGTAAATATTCTACCAAGAATCATTTGCAAGATAATTTAGATGAGGATATTCTTAGAAAGCTTGAAGAAATGCGTAGGAGCCATTGAAATTAATTGACTTGAAGTTTTTTGTTAATGTATAATTTATTTTATGTATTTAGCATAGTTCGGAGGGGGAAAATTGTACAATAAAGGATATTCAAAGGGTGATTATTCAGAATTTGAACAAAAATTAGATGAAGAAGTTGTAATAGAAGCAAAAGCAGGAAATGCAAGAGCTCAAGAATATCTTATTAACAAGTATGAGAACTTTGTTAAAGGTAAAGCTAAATCCTACTTTTTGATTGGTGCAGATAAAGAAGATATATATCAAGAAGGAATGATAGGCTTGTATAAGGCTATAAGAGATTTCAAACCGGATAAACTGTCATCTTTTAGAGCATTTGCAGAGCTATGTGTTACAAGACAAATTATTACAGCAATAAAAACTGCTACAAGACAAAAACATATTCCGTTAAATACTTATGTTTCTTTAAATAAACCGATATATGAAGAAGAATCAGATAGAACTCTTTTGGATGTTTTGGCTGGATTAAAGATAACAGACCCTGAAGAATTAGTCATAAGCCAAGAACAGATGGAACATATTGAAAAAGAGATTTCTAGAGTTTTATCAAGCCTAGAACTGGAAGTGCTTACATCTTATCTTGATGGTAAATCATATCAAGAAATAGCTTGTGATTTAGATAGGCATGCAAAGTCTATAGATAATGCGTTACAGAGGGTCAAAAGAAAACTTGAAAAATGTTTAAAAAATAAATAAAATTTCATTGACAAATTTAAACAATAATAGTAAACTTAATAATTGGTAAATTGAGAAAATATCCTTAATATACCAATGCTCATGTAGCTCAGTTGGTAGAGCGTCGCCTTGGTAAGGCGGAGGTCGTCGGTTCAATCCCGATCATGAGCTCCAGGAGGATATGTACAAAACGCTAGGCAGAGTTTATTAAGAAAATTAGTAAGGAGGAATCTATTATGGCAAAAGAAAAATTTGAGAGAAATAAGCCACATGTTAATATTGGAACAATTGGTCACGTAGACCATGGTAAGACAACATTAACTGCAGCTATTACAACAGTTTTAGCAAAGAAGGGATATGCTCAAGCATTTAATTACGCTGAAATCGATAAGGCTCCAGAAGAAAAAGAAAGAGGAATTACAATCAACACTGCTCATGTTGAGTATGAAACTGAAAATAGACACTATGCTCACGTTGATTGTCCAGGACATGCTGACTATGTTAAAAATATGATAACAGGAGCAGCACAAATGGATGGTGCTATCTTAGTTGTATCAGCAGCTGATGGACCAATGCCTCAAACAAGAGAACATATTCTACTAGCATCAAGAGTTGGTGTTGACTACATCGTAGTATTCTTAAATAAGGCTGATCAAGTTGATGATCCAGAATTATTAGAATTAGTTGAAATGGAAGTTAGAGAATTATTAACTGAATACAACTTCCCAGGTGATGATATTCCAGTAATAACAGGATCAGCTCTTAAAGCATTAGAAAATCCAACAGATCCAGAAGCAACTAAATGTATTGTTGACTTAATGGATGCTGTAGACAGCTATATTCCAACTCCAGAAAGACCTACAGATAAGCCTTTCTTAATGCCAATTGAAGATGTATTCACAATTACTGGTAGAGGAACTGTTGCTACTGGTAGAGTTGAAAGAGGTACTCTTCATGTTGGTGATGAAGTTGAAATCGTAGGATTAAGTTCAGAAAAAACAAAGACAGTAGTAACTGGCGTTGAAATGTTTAGAAAGCTATTAGATGAAGCTCAAGCAGGAGATAACATCGGAGCTCTTTTAAGAGGTATTCAAAGAACAGATATCGAAAGAGGTCAAGTAATAGCTAAGCCAGGATCAGTACATCCACATAGCAAATTTGTAGGTCAAGTTTACGTTCTTAAGAAAGAAGAAGGTGGAAGACATACTCCATTCTTTAATGGATATAGACCACAATTCTACTTTAGAACAACTGACGTTACAGGTACAATTCAATTACCAGATGGAACAGAAATGGTAATGCCTGGTGATCATATCGACATGAATGTTGAATTGATTACTCAAGTAGCAATGAACGAAGGATTAAGATTTGCCATCAGAGAAGGTGGAAGAACAGTAGGTTCAGGAGTTGTTACTTCTATAGTTGAATAGTGCCAAAAAGGAAATTAAAGGACTAGGTGGAAATTTACACCTAGCCCTTTATTCAAATGCTATATTGACAGTATGTAACTTTTATGATAATGTGAGAAAGTAACTCATAATTACGTAATTAGTTAATAGATTAAGAGAGAATTTCTCTTACAAATATATAACGAATAACTGGAGGTGCAGACCGTGAGAGTAAAGATAACTTTAGCATGCACAGAGTGTAAACAAAGAAACTACAACTCAATGAAGAACAAGAAGAACAACCCAGACAGAATGGAAATGCAAAAGTATTGTAAATTCTGTAAAAAGCACACTCTTCATAGAGAAACTAAATAATTGCAATTTAGTTTAGACACAGACTTACCAATATTTAAGGATGTGATAAAATGGCTGGAAAAAGCATAAGTGCAGAAAAAGACACTAAAAAAGGTGGAATTTCTAAGTTTTTTAGAGAGTTTAAGGCTGAAATCAAAAGAATAACTTGGCCATCAAGAACTGAAACAAAGAAAGCATTAATCGCTGTTTCTGTAGTTGTCATCTTATATGTTATATTAGTTGGCGGCTTGGATTACATTTTTCAAAACCTCTTTGAAGCGATTTTGAAACTTAAGTAAGGGAGGTTTAGGTGAATATCACCGAGTGAAATATGAGTGAAAGAGCAAAATGGTATGTAGTACATACTTATTCTGGGTATGAAAATAAGGTTAAGGCTAGCATTGAAAAAACCGTTGAAAATAGAAATCTTCAAGACTTATTTGTTGATATGCAAATTCCAATGGAAGAAGTTGTTGAAGAGAAAAATGGTAAACAAAAGGTTACCTTAAAGAAAAAGTTTCCTGGATATGTGCTAATCAAAATGTTTATGTCAGACGAATCTTGGTATGTTGTTAGAAACACAAGAGGAGTGACAGGCTTTGTTGGCCCTGGATCTAAGCCAGTGCCACTTACTGAAGAAGAAATAGAATCTATGGGAGTAATTGAACTTCCTATGGATGTTGATTTGGAAGTAGGAGAAAGCGTGAGAGTAATCTCAGGACCACTTAGAGACTTTGTTGCTGTTATTCAAGAAATAAATCTTGAAAAGCATAAAATTAAAGCATCAGTGGATATGTTCGGCAGAGAAACATTAGCCGAATTAGATTTTAATCAAGTTGATAAATTAGTTTAAAAGAATTTTAAAAAAACTAGTTTTTTTAATTAAGTGGGAGGACAAAAATGTCCGATAATTACCACAGTATAGGAGGAATAACAAATGGCAAAGAAAGTAACTGGAATGATTAAACTTCAACTTGCTGCAGGAAAGGCAACACCAGCACCACCAGTTGGACCAGCATTAGGACAACATGGTGTAAATATTATGGGATTCTGTAAGGAGTTTAACGCTAAAACTGCTGATAAAGCTGGATTAATAATACCAGTAGTTATTACTGTATATCAAGACAGATCATTTAGCTTCATACTAAAGACTCCTCCAGCTGCAGTTCTAATCAAGAAAGAATTAGGATTAGAAAGCGGTTCAGGAGTTCCGAATAGAACTAAAGTTGGTAAGTTAACTAAGGAACAAGTTAAGAAGATCGCAGAAATGAAGATGCCAGACTTAAATGCTGCTACACTTGAAACTGCTATGAGCATGGTTGAAGGTACAGCTAGAAGTATGGGAGTAACTATCGAAGAGTAATTCAAAATATAGTGGGAGGTCAAGACCGTTATTACCACAAAGGAGGCTTATTATGGGAAAGAAATATGTTGAAAGTGCAAAGTTAATAGATAAGAATACTTTATACAGCCCTGCAGAAGCATTAGACTTAGTTGAAAAGACTGCAAAGGCTAATTTCGATGAAACTATCGAATTACATGCAAGACTTGGTGTAGATCCAAGACATGCTGATCAACAAGTTAGAGGTGCTGTTGTATTACCAAACGGTACTGGTAAGGTTGTAAGAGTATTAGTGTTTGCTAAAGGAGAAAAAGCTAAAGAAGCGGAAGCTGCAGGAGCAGATTTTGTTGGAGCTGAAGATTTAGTTCAAAAGATCCAAGCAGAAAACTGGTTCGATTACGATGTAGTAGTTGCAACTCCAGATATGATGGGTGTTGTAGGTAGAATAGGTAGAGTTTTAGGACCTAAGGGTCTTATGCCAAACCCAAAATCAGGTACAGTAACATTTGATGTTGCTAAAGCTGTAAATGAAATTAAAGCTGGTAAGGTTGAATATAGATTAGATAAGAATGCTATTGTTCACTGTCCAATCGGTAAGAAATCTTTCGGTGCTGAAAAGTTACAACAAAACTTCCACGCATTAATGGAAGCTTTAGTTAAGGCTAAACCAGCAGCTGCTAAGGGACAATACCTTAAATCAGTAAGTGTTTCAAGTACAATGGGACCTGGAGCAAAAGTAAACCCAACAAAAGTTTTAGATTAGTATTGACTTAATAAATATTAAATGATATAATCTAATTCGTTGTGAAAAATGAATATTAATTCCGTAGACAGTGGGTGCGAAAGCGTAACGTATAACAACCTGCCGAGGGTAGATATAACTATTAGTTTATTATAGGTCTTCCTTTGTCTACGGGAAGACCTTTATTAATAAATAAAACAGTTAATAGACTGTGAGGAGGTGGACACAGTAATGAACAAAAATAGAACATTAAAGGAAGCAAAAGTTGCTGAAATTAAGGAAAAGCTAGAAAAAGCACAAAGTGTTATTTTAGCCGATTATCAAGGTCTTACTGTTGAAGAAGATACTCAACTAAGAAAAACTTTAAGAGAAGCAGGTATAGAATATAGAGTATACAAGAATACCCTAGTAACATTAGCTGCTAAAGAATTAGGCTTAGAAGGTATCGTTGAATACTTAGAAGGACCAGTTGCTATAGCATTTGGATATGAAGATGCTACAGCTCCAGCAAGAATTCTTAATGACTTTGCAAAGAGCCATAAGAAACTTGAATTAAAAGCAGGTATTGTTGAAGGTGAAGTTTTCAACACAGAAAAAGTTGTTCAACTTGCTTCAATACCATCAAAAGAAGTTCTTATTGCAAAACTTCTTGGAAGTATCAAGGCTCCATTATCAAACCTTGCATACTTATTAAGTGCAATAAAAGATCAAAAGGAAGCTGGATCAACTGAATCAGCTGAATAATTAAAATATTTGTTTAAAAATTTTGGAGGTGCATTTTAAAATGACAAGAGAAGAAATCATTCAAGCTATAAAAGAAATGAGCGTTTTAGAATTAAATGAATTAGTAAAAGCTTGCGAAGAAGAATTCGGAGTAAGCGCTGCTGCTCCAGTAGCAGTTGCAGGTGCTGCTGCTGCAGGTGCTGCTGAAGAAAAGAGCGAATTCGACGTAGTATTAACTAACGCTGGTGCTAGCAAGATTAAAGTAATCAAGGTAGTAAGAGAATTAACTGGTTTAGGATTAAAGGAAGCTAAGGAAATAGTTGACGGAGCTCCTAAGACTCTTAAAGAAGGTGTAGCTAAGGAAGCTGCTGAAGAAATGAAAGCTAAGTTAGCTGAAGTTGGAGCAGAAGCTGAATTAAAGTAATTTTACTTTGATAAAACAAAAAAGGTGCTATTTTATTAGCACCTTTTTTATTGTCTAATGATTAAAAAGATATATATTTATGTTAATTAGTTGACATTTTTTTGATGTTGTGTTATTATCATTGAATGTACTGTTCAATATGGAGTAGTATATAAAAATTAAAAGACGTATAACCCATAAAATACTGGTTATACTAAAAAAATGATGCTCTCCGAAAGCAAAAGTCCTTAGGGAAGTTTTGTTTTGGGTTATTTTAGTTTATACAAGGGGTGAAAATTCATGGTACATCCTGTCCAAGTTGGAAAAAGAACAAGAATGAGTTTTGCTACAGTTAAAGACGCGACTGAAATGCCAAACTTAATCGAAGTGCAGTTAGATTCTTATGATTGGTTTTTAGATGAAGGTCTTCATGAAGTTTTTGACGACATTAATCCAATAACTAATTTTACAGGGAATTTAAAACTGGAATTCGTTGATTACAAGCTTGATATGGATAATATTAAGTATTCAGTGGAAGAGTGTAAAGAGCGTGATGCTACTTATGCTGCTCCATTAAAAGTGTCTGTAAGATTACAAAATGAAGAAACAGGAGAAATTAAGGAACAAGAAGTCTTTATGGGAGATTTTCCATTAATGACTGAACAAGGTACTTTTGTAATTAATGGTGCTGAAAGAGTTATAGTAAGCCAATTAGTTAGATCTCCAGGTGTGTATTATAGCTTAAGTAGAGATAAGAGTGGTAAGAAATTATTCTCATCTACAGTAATTCCTAACAGAGGAGCTTGGCTAGAATACGAAACAGATTCAAATGACATTATTTATGTTAGAATCGATAAAACAAGAAAGTTACCAATAACAATCCTAGCAAGAGCTATGGGATTTGGAAGTGATCAAGAATTAGTTGATTACTTTGGTGAAGATGAAAGATTTAAAGCTTCAATTGAAAAAGATAATACAAAAACTAGAGAAGAAGCTTTACTTGAAATCTATAAGAGATTAAGACCAGGTGAGCCACCAACAGTTGATAGTGCAATGTCATTAATTGATGCATTATTCTTTGATGCAAAGAGATATGATTTATCAAGAGTAGGTAGATATAAGTTTAATAAAAAACTTGCTATTAACTTAAGAATTGCAAACCAAGTTGCTGCAACTGATATAGTAAATCCTTCTACTGGTGAAATAATGGTAGAAAAAGGTGGGAAAATCAGTAGGTTAATGGCAGAAGAAATCCAAAATGCTGGTATCAATTCTGTTGATGTATTAGTTGATGATAAGGTAGTAAGAGTAATAGGTAATAATTTTGTGGATATACATAAATATATTAACTTTGATATCTCTGATCTACACATAAAGGAATTAGTACATTATCCTACATTAAAAGAGATTCTTGATAACTTCTCAGATGAAGAAGCAATCAAAGAAGAAATAAAGAAGAATATAACTAGGTTAGTACCAAAACATATTATTAAGGAAGATATGTTTGCGACAATCAGCTATGAATTAGGTTTAGCACATGGTATCGGATATGTTGATGATATTGACCATTTAGGAAATAGAAGATTAAGATCTGTAGGAGAGTTATTACAAAATCAATTCAGAATTGGATTGTCAAGAATGGAAAGAGTAGTTAAAGAAAGAATGACTATTCAAGACCAAGAAGCAATAACTCCACAAATGTTAATAAATATAAGACCAGTAGCTGCAGCTATTAAAGAATTCTTTGGTAGCTCACAATTATCACAATTCATGGATCAAATCAATCCTCTTTCAGAGTTAACTCATAAGAGAAGATTATCTGCTCTTGGACCAGGTGGTTTATCAAGAGAAAGAGCTGGATTTGAAGTTAGAGACGTTCACCATTCACATTATGGTAGAATGTGTCCTATCGAAACACCAGAAGGTCCTAACATAGGTCTTATTAATTCTTTAGCTACATTTGCTAAAGTAAATGAATATGGATTTATTGAAACTCCATATAGAATTGTTGATAAAGAAAGTGGAAGAGTAACTGATGAAATCAGATACTTTACTGCAGACGAAGAAGACCAATATCTTGTTGCTCAAGCAAAAGAACCATTAGATGCAGAAGGTCACTTCATTGATAAAAAAGTAACTGTAAGAAACAAGGAAGAAATATTTGTAGTACCTTCAAAAGATGTTGATTTAATGGATGTATCTCCAAGACAAATCGTATCTGTTGCAACAGCTATGATTCCATTCCTTGAAAATGATGATGCATCAAGAGCACTTATGGGATCAAACATGCAACGTCAAGCAGTTCCATTATTGGTACCACAAGCACCAATTGTTGGAACAGGTATTGAGTATAAAGCAGCAGTAGATTCAGGAGTTTTACCAAAAGCTAAGAATGCTGGTGTTGTTGAATATGTAAGTGGTAATGAAGTTAGAATCAAAAGAGATTCTGACGGAGGTATTGATACTTATAAAATGCTTAAGTTTAAGAGAAGTAATGCAGGTACTTGTATAAATCAAAGACCAATAGTTGATAAAGGTGAAATTGTATTTAAAAATCAAGTATTAGCAGATGGTGCTTCAACTGACTTAGGAGAAATCGCATTAGGTAAGAACATAAGAATGGGCTTCATTACATGGGAAGGTTACAACTATGAAGATGCGATGCTTATTTCAGAAGAATTAGTAAGAGAAGATGTATTTACATCTATTCATATAGAAGAATATGAATCAGAAGCTAGAGATACTAAACTAGGACCAGAAGAAATTACTAGAGATATTCCTAATGTTAGTGAAGATGCTCTAAAAGATATTGATGATAGAGGTATCATTAGAATAGGTGCAGAAGTTAGATCTGGCGATATCCTTGTTGGTAAAGTAACACCAAAGGGAGAAACTGAATTAACAGCTGAAGAAAGATTATTAAGAGCAATCTTCGGTGAAAAAGCTAGAGAAGTAAGAGATACATCACTAAGAGTTCCTCATGGTGAAGCTGGAATTATAGTAGATATTAAAGTATTTACTAGAGAAAATGGCGATGATTTAAATCCAGGGGTAAATGAATTAGTAAGATGTTATATAGCTCAAAAGAGAAAGATATCTGTTGGAGATAAGATGGCTGGACGTCATGGTAATAAAGGTGTTATTTCAAGAGTACTTCCTGAAGAAGATATGCCATTCTTACCAGATGGTAGACCGCTACAAATATGCTTAAATCCACTAGGAGTTCCTTCTCGTATGAATATCGGTCAGGTGTTAGAAGTTCATTTAGGATGGGCTGCAAGCAAATTAGGATGGCACATAGCTACTCCAGTATTTGACGGTGCAACTGAAGATGATATAACAGAATGTCTTGAAAAAGCAGGTTACAATGCTAATGGTAAGACAGTATTATATGATGGTAGAACTGGTGAGGCATTTGATAACGAAGTTACTGTTGGTATAATGTATATCTTAAAGCTAGCTCACTTAGTTGACGATAAGATTCACGCAAGATCAACAGGTCCATATTCACTAGTTACTCAACAACCACTTGGAGGAAAAGCTCAATTTGGTGGTCAAAGATTTGGTGAAATGGAAGTTTGGGCACTTGAAGCATATGGTGCTGCTCATACATTACAAGAAATATTAACAGTTAAGTCAGATGACGTTGTTGGTAGAGTTAAAACATATGAAGCTATTGTTAAGGGAGAAAATATCCCAGAAGCAGGAATACCTGAATCATTCAAGGTTCTTATTAAAGAACTTCAAGCATTATGTTTAGATGTAAGAGTTTTAAATGAAAATCATGAAGAAGTTCAATTAAAAGAATTTTCAGAAGATGATATAGAAGAATTAGGCGTTAATATAGAAGGAACTGAAGAAGTGAAAACAGAACCAACTGTAGATGCCGATGATAGTTATACATTATCAGAAGAAGAACCAGAATCAGAAGAAGATTTTGATAACTTTGAAATAGATGGGTTACACGAAGATTTAGTACTAGATGATTTCAATGACGAACACTAATTTTGAAGGGAGGATAACCCCTTGGTTGAATTAAATAATTTTGATGCAATGCAAATAGGCTTAGCATCTCCAGAACAAATTAGACAATGGTCAAGAGGAGAAGTAAAGAAGCCTGAAACAATAAACTATAGAACATTAAAGCCAGAAAGAGATGGTCTATTCTGTGAAAGAATATTTGGACCAATGAAAGACTGGGAATGTCACTGTGGTAAATACAAAAGAGTAAGATATAAAGGTATCGTCTGCGACAGATGTGGCGTAGAAGTTACTAAGGCAAAAGTAAGAAGAGAAAGAATGGGGCATATTGAATTAGCTGCCCCTGTATCTCACATTTGGTACTTCAAGGGAATTCCATCAAGAATGGGATTAATTCTTGATATGTCACCAAGAGCTCTTGAAAAGATTTTATACTTTGCTTCATACGTAGTTATTGATCCAAAGGAAACACCACTTTTAAAGAAGCAACTTCTTAACGAAAAAGAATATAGAGAAGCAGCAGATAAATATGGTGAAGAAAATTTTGTAGCAGGAATGGGTGCAGAAGCTATTAAGGTACTTTTAGCTGAAATAGATTTAGAAGCTCAATCTGCAGAATTAAAAGAAGAATTAAAACAAAGTACAGGACAAAAGAAAGTAAGAATTATAAGAAGACTTGAAGTTATCGAATCATTCAGAACATCTGGAAACAAACCTGAATGGATGATAATTGATGTTATTCCTGTAATTCCACCAGACTTAAGACCAATGGTTCAATTAGATGGTGGTAGATTTGCTACATCAGATTTAAATGATCTTTATAGAAGAGTTATTAATAGAAATAACAGATTAAAGAAATTATTAGATTTAGGTGCTCCTGATATTATTGTTAGAAATGAAAAGAGAATGTTGCAAGAAGCAGTAGATGCTCTTATTGATAACGGTAGAAGGGGAAGACCTGTAACAGGACCTGGTAACAGAGCTCTTAAGTCATTATCTGATATGCTTAAAGGTAAGCAAGGAAGATTCAGACAAAACTTACTTGGTAAGAGAGTTGACTACTCTGGTAGATCAGTTATCGTTGTTGGACCTGAATTAAAGATGTATCAATGCGGACTTCCAAAAGAAATGGCTATTGAACTTTTTAAGCCTTTTGTAATGAAGAAGTTAGTTGAAGATGGTATTTCTCATAATATAAAGAGTGCAAAGAGAATGGTAGAAAGATTACAACCTCAAGTATGGGATGTACTTGAAGAAGTAATTGCAGATCATCCAGTATTACTTAACCGTGCTCCTACTCTTCATAGACTTGGAATTCAAGCATTCCAACCAGTACTAGTTGAAGGTAGAGCAATTAAGTTACATCCATTGGCATGTACAGCATATAATGCTGACTTTGATGGTGACCAAATGGCTGTGCATTTACCACTTTCTGTAGAAGCACAA
>JAQXTC010000010.1 GCA_029219285.1 Clostridiaceae bacterium | reverse complement strand
AGGTATTTAATTTGTTCAGTAATATCATCATCTAATTTTCTTGATTTACCAGTATCGCATCGCCTTACAGGCATAAGAGCATCAAATCCTTTGTTTTTATAAGCATAATACCAACGTTCTAAAGTAGCGGCAGCAAATTTAGTATCTTCTCCAGTAGGTGTTGTATATACTTTGCCTGAGGCTTCTCGAAAAATTCTTTTATACTTTTTTATCTTTATCATATGTTCCGCTTATCAAAGGTGCTAAAATTCCATATCTGAAAAGTGCAATTTCTTTTCTTATAATAGGCTCAAAAGATTTACCAGCATTATAAGTATTAATAATTGATATATGATCTTGTAAAAGGATTTGAGAATAAGGGACAATATATTCTGGAAATATAGCATGAGTCTTGCCACAAGATTTACATTTAACTTCATATGAGATACTATTCTATACCATAAAAGTCTTTAAAATCCAGTAAAATCAAGCGTTTAAGCAATTTAAAGAAAAACATATTTTGGAATTTTTTTGTTTGTAAAAATTGACAATGGATAAGCATAGTGATAAGATTATAATTATCGAAAATATATAAAGAAGGAGGAATGGCTCATGGGACTTTTGAACGACACTATACTTGATGCATTAAAGAGTTTGAAGGCAAATTATACGCCTGCATTAGCTGGTGAAGTTTATTATGCTAGTGGATGTGGATGCACAGGAAACTGTGGACAGTCTTGTGCTGGTGGATGCGAGACTGGTTGTTCTGGAAACTGCGGAAGAAGCTGTAGCGGTTCAGGTAGCTGATGACTTCTTCATTATTATAACTAGTCTTTAATACTAAGCTGTCTATCGTGAGCGGTGGACAGCTTATTTTATAGGAGGATAAAATGAGCGATATAAAGAAGGGTATAAGATTCTCTCCAAGTCTTTGTGTTACGCATAGTTGTAATTTGGATTGTGTATATTGTTACCAGAATCATGATGGCAACAATAGGATGAGTTTTGAAACTGCCTGTGAAAGTATTGATTGGATTTTTGCAAATATTCCTAATGATATGAATGGGGTAGAAATTACATTTATTGGTGGAGAACCATTAATTGAGTTTGAACTAATAAAAAAGGTTTATGAATATACTAAAAAAAAGTATCAAAATGAATCGTATATTTTTTATGCAACAACTAATGGAGCATTATTAAATGATGAGATGAAGGCATGGTTTATTGAACATAAAAGTACATTTGTGTTGGGATTAAGTTTAGATGGAATGCCGGATACACATAATCATAATAGAAGTAATTCGTATGACAAAATTGATATAGAGTTCTTTAAGAATACTTGGCCAGATCAGGGTGTTAAAATGACCATTTCAGAGTATTCTTTAAAGAATTTAGCTGATAATGTTATTTATATTCATAATTTGGGATTTAAGGAAATTGACGGAGTAAATCTGTTTGAAGGTGAGTTTGATTGGAGCAATGAAAAATATATTCAAGCAATAATTCCAGAACTCAAGAAACTTGTTGACTTTTATGTTGAGCATGATGATTTAATGATTGACCAGATGCTTGGCAGACAGATTGATATGTGTGAAGAAAAGAACAGACCAAAAAGAAAATGGTGTGGAATTGGAACTGGGACAATTTTCTTTGATACTGATGGAACACGAAGACCATGTCCATTTGTCACACCTATGACATTTAGTCAGGAAGAACTTGATAAAATTATGAAGACAGATTTTGAAGATAATACAGTTTTTGTAGATGAGGATTGTTTTAATAATTGTTATATATATCCAGTGTGTCCTATGTGTCCAGGAGCTAATTATTTAGTTAAAGAGACTTTCTCTGAGAGAGATCGTTCTAAATGCAGAATGCAAAAGTTAATTACATTATATGCTGCGGATTTACAAGCAAGAAGGCTTTTGAAGAATAATAATAGTATTCCAGAAAATCGTGTGTATAATACTATTGTTGCAATTGAAAAGATTAAGGAATTATTCTTACCAGAGTTTATGGAGTATAAGGATATTATGTAGCGAGAAGGTGACTCTATATGGTAAATGATATAGTTGTTAAGGGGATTCAAACTAATAATTTAAGAAACATTGATGTGGAATTAAAAAGAAATGCAATTAATCTAATAATAGGGCCATCTGGAAGTGGAAAGTCTTCGCTTGCATATGATACTATTGCACAAATTGGGTTGCATGAGTTGGGGGCTATGTATAGTGATGGGATTAATGAGCCGCAGTATAAGGTACAATCTTTTTCTAATATGGTTGTAACGATACCCATAAAACAGTTAAATTCCAACAATAATGTTAGATCTACTATAGGAACATATTTTTCATTAAATCCTTGCTTAGCAAAAATATATTCTTCTTTGTTAGGTGTACCTTATGACTATTTTGTGTTAAACAAGTCAGAGAATGTATGCCATAATTGTATGGGATTAGGATATATTAAACAGTTAGATCCTAATAAAATAATTGATTATGATAAAACTATAGAAGAGGTTCCAATAAGATGTTGGAAGAAGAATAAGGATTTTTATAGACAAATTTTGGAGCTATTTTGTGATGAGCAGGGAATTCCTAAAACGAAGAAATTTAGACAGCTTTCTGAAAAGCAAAAATTTAAAATTTTATATGAAACTAGTGATAAAAAGTATAAGATTAAGTATAAAGTTACAAACCATGAATCAACTAGAACAACATATTATTATGGACCAATGACAGAAATGGTTATGTTAAAATCATTTTCACCAAGTGCAGAATTTTATTCAGAGTTGAAATGTGAGAAGTGTAACGGTGAGAAGTATGAAGCAGGACATCGGAAAAGTAAGATATGTGGGTATTCAATTGGTGAGGTAATGCTACTGCCATTCAATAGAGTTGTTGATTGGATTAAGCAATTAAGAGAGAAATATGATTGTAAAGAGATAGATTTTTCCTTGAATTTAATAGAAACATTTGTAAAGAAAGCGTGTGAATTGAATTTAGGTTATCTTTTTATAAACAGAAATATACCATCTTTGTCTGGGGGGGAATTACAGCGCTTGAGATTGATACAAGTATTTTCTTCCCAATTGAATAATCTGCTGATAGTGTTAGACGAACCACTTGCTGGTTTATCAAAAAAAGAAAAAAAGATTGTATATCAAAATGTGTTATCTCTTGAAAAAAAACATACATTGCTTATAGTTGATCATCATGAACTATTTTATGATGTTGCTAAGAAGATTTATGCCCTTGGCGAAGGAGGCGGTAAAAAAGGTGGAAAGTTAATAGACAGTAAAAAGTATATTGAAAGTCAGAGAAAAGATTTTGAGCTTCCACCACTTCCAGCAGGCAAAATAAAGTATATAAATATTAAATCAGATGTATATGCTTATAAAGGAATTGAATTAAGAATTGCTGATAATCGATTAAATGTCATATCTGGATCTTCTGGTGTTGGAAAATCTACTTTGTTAAGAGAATATTTTCCTCAGGTTTTTGATAATTATATGTATATAAATCAGAAACCAATGGGCGGAAGTGTAAGATCTACAGTAGCTACTGACTTGGATATTGCAACAAAGATTATTTTGGTATATGCGAAAAAATTCAAGAAAGATAAGAAATTCTTCTCTAATATGTCTAATGCAGAAGGTGTTTGTCGAACATGTGCAGGCACTGGCGTAGTTACATTTGGGTCTCAAACTCAAAGTCAAATATGTCTTGAATGTAAGGATTGTAGAGGAACCGGATTTGATAGAAGCTTGGAGAAATATAAATTGAATGGAAAAGACATTCAAGATATATGGAAGATGACTATAGAGGAGGGGATTGATTTCTTTACTGAGATAGATCAAAAAATTGTGGGAAAACTTATGCTTGCCCAAAGTCTATTACTTGGTCATTTGCAAATAGGTGAAAAAACTTCTGACTTGTCTGGGGGAGAAAATATACGAATGAAATTAGTTAAGGCATTATCGTCAAATAATGCAGTAATTGGAATTGATGAGCCTTTTAAGGGGCTAAATAACGAAGAGATTTATAGAGTAGCACAAGTTTTATCGTTACTTGTTAATAAAGGAAAAACAATCATTGTAGTTGACCATGAAGAGAATAGTTTCAAATATTTTACTAAACACATTGAATTAGTGAACAAAAATGGTATTTTGACAGAAGAATAAATGCTATTTTGAGCACCTACACCTAATATGAAAATTACACATTTACGAGGATCAGAAGAAGTAAAAAATTCATTGCGCAAAGGAAGAAAGCAAATGCTTAATGATGTTACAGTTTTTGATATTTATAAATACTTGTCAGTAAAGGATGATAAAGAACTCGGAGAGGAAGAACTGCTTGGAATTCTCTCCGATTTTTTATGTAGTATTAATGGGGATGTTGAGAGATTTTTAAGAGAACAATTCGTATAATCTTATTAGGCATAATATATAGTTACCGAAATCAAGTTTGAATAAAATAAATTTAATATATATAGTTTTTATAATGCAGGTAATTTATTAAGTTATCTGCATTCTTTATTTTTTAAAGAAATATTTTTTTTAATGTAGCTGCTGAACTTACAAATGTATATAATTTAAAATTTAAAAAGAAATTAAAATTTTAAGAAATAAGTAAAGATGATATAATACTTATTATTTGACAAAATTATTTTATATAGGAGTTAACTTATGAAAAAAATGTATTCTATATTACCAATTCTTTCTGGTATTTGTTTTGGATCAGCAGGAATTTTTGTTAGGGATTTAAGTAAAACTATGAACAGTACTACT
>JAQXTC010000009.1 GCA_029219285.1 Clostridiaceae bacterium | reverse complement strand
TGATAATAAATATGTGGTAACTTTTAAAATAAACCTATATTATTTAGGTGATACAAATATAAAAGCTTCATTCCACACTGGATATTACGGACAAGCTGGTGTTACTTATGTAGATAACAACGGCGGACATTACTATACTGTATAATGTGTATTTTTGCCATCTAGCAATCCTGCTTTTGCAAATACTGCTGATCCTGTGCAAATTGATATACAATACTTTGCACTATTTGCAATCTCCCTCAAGGCTTTTAAAAAATTGTTATCTTCTACTAACTTTCTAGTACCCATACCTCCCGGTAATACTAAAACCCCATTTTTATTAGCATTGCTAATTTTATCTGTAATTATTTTTGCACCTTGTCTACTTACAATAACTCCACCATCTATAGAGTAGTAATTAATTCTATGATTTTCTTTACTAGCAAAAACCTCTATTGGCCCAAATATATCAAGTGTCTCAAAATCATTAAATAAAAATATATTAAAATCCATTTTATCACCCCAAATAACTAAAATTAAATATTTGTTCAATACTATTTATACATTATTATCCATATTCATTTTAACTTTATTCTTTCTTATTTGTAATTATAAAAAAAGCCTTAATGTATATCTTCAAATAATAAACTCTTATATATTTTTTATAAATATAATTTCTAATGGTTCATCTGGTAATAATAATGAACTGCGTCTACATATTTAAGCTTCCTATAAACCCATTGTCATGCTCTAAAATAATTACTCTATTTTGATTCCCCTCCTAATATGATTTCCTCACACTACATATTATACAATATTATCCAATAACATTGTAACTTTCTTATTTTTTGTGTAATAATAAAAACATAAAATAGATACGGAGATGATTTCATTATGAATACTGAAATTGAAAAATTAACTGAAATTTTAAGAAATAGTAATAATATAGTTTTCTTTGGAGGTGCAGGGGTAAGTACTAAAACACAGTACAAATTTAATATAATTCCTAAAATAAAAAGCATCTAAATACATAGATACTTTTTAATCTTATTATTCACTTTTACTTAAATCATATGCAATTACATTATATGCAAACCTTGATGACTTTATATGAGTCGCGATATTATTAACAACTAACATTACTATTAAAAACGTAATGAACCTCCAATCCATAGTCAATAGACCTACCCATACACTAGCTATATATAAAATTAATAATGATATCGTAGAAAAGAATAAATCTCTACATAATAGATAATCTCTATTTGAAACTTGAATCATAGTAATATCTCTATGCTTTGAATAAATATCATACCACTTTGAATTTTGATATTTTCTTTTTTTCTCTATATTATCGGGCATATTATCATATATATCACAGTAAATCTTTAAAGCCTTTTCTTTATATATTCTATCATCTTTGCAATCACTTTGTATTTTAGAAAATATAATTTCACCTGGTTTACTTATTAAGCCAAATATATTTACTACCTTATCCTTGAACTCACTACTAATAATAGAATCTGCAATATAAGAAAACATATATATACTTGCAGATATTAGAACAGTATTAATTGATTTAGTTATAGCTGAAACATCCTCTAGAAATTCCTTATCAAAATTAAAATTATTAGTTAGACACATCAATAAGAAAATACATGCAATAATATACATCTTTAATTCTTTTTCTCTATAATCCTTAAGATTCATATTTACACACCTTTAACTACAAATATTTTAGTTTCATCGAATCGTTTTGAATGATTTCGTATTCTACACCTTAATAAATGTGTACCAACATACATCAAATCTCTTGAAAAATAATACTTACCATCCTCTTCATTCTTTCCTTTACAATATATTTCATGTTGTTCATAATCATCGTCTTTTCCTGCATTAGAGACTTCCCACCAGATTCCAATGCTATCTTTAGTATTTATAATATTTCCCCATGATTTAATACTAAATTCTAACTTACATCCAACTTCAACTTCAGACTCACTATCAACAACTTCTTTAACTCCATTTAATACCTTTTTACATATAATTTTAAATCCCTTATCATTATTTACTTCTTCTGTCTTAAATCTATCTGGTACAACTGAAAAATATCCATCTGAATTTATAAATCCGCATATAGTTCCTACATTATGAGTTGTATATACTTGTTTATTACTTGTCCACTCATTATATAACTTCATAGCATCATCATTTGGATGATGATATTCCTTATAATCTCCACAAGAAATTAAGGTTATTACTGGATTTATTAACTTTATTGATTCTAAATATGTTGTATCTGGATTTTCTTCTTCATCAATAGTATCATTTGAATTTTCATCTGTAAAAAAGCTTCTGGAACCATGATGACTTGCAATTAATATATCTACATTTTCATAATTATCATTATATGTTGCAAAGTTGGGTACGATTTTTTCCTTCCAACTCTTCCAATCAGAATCTCCCGTTAATAACATCTTTCTCCCGCCATATTCTAATAAGAGTACCATTGAATTAGTATGTTGAATTTTTGTAGCCTCATTAAACATTCTTATACCATTATCATAATCTTCTACAAAATCTTCTTCTGCAGCTAAACAATATATTTCTGTACCTCCAATTGTACATAACTTACTATTAGTTGGAGTTGGTACTACTAAATTTTCTTGATTTTCTGCTTTTAATTTACGCCTTAAATACATATAGTAATTATAATCATCATTTGCTGGATTTGCTCCTGTTTGACCAGAATCCCAAATTGACTTTATTTTAAAATTTGAATTAACTTTTTTTAAACCTCTCAAATGATCAGTATCTCTGTGTGAGTTTACAAATACATCTATCTCTTTTATATACTCTTGTTTTTCTTCATCGTATCTTTCAGGAATATGATCCTTAAGAAATTCTATTATCCTATCTTCCTCATCTGATGTAACATTACAATCAAAAAGCATAACAGTTTTATCTGGAAATATAATTAAATGCATTAATCCAGACCCACAATCAATCAAATAAAATACTAATGAATCATCATCAGCATAATATCTTAATGGCTCTAACATTAACTCACCCTTTCATATTTTTTTATTTATTCCTTTTTTTCACTATACCATATTGTATATTATTTGTAATTACATTTTTTTAGTTTGTATTTAAATACAAACTAAAAAAGCCATAGCTATAACTATGACTTTAATCTGAAAATTTTCTGTGCTATTAAATGGCACATCATCTATCAACTTATGTAATGGCTCAAATCCCTTAAAACTAAACCCAACGACATCACTTTCAATCTTCTCTTTTTCTTTATCGTATACTCTACCTATCTGTATCTCTCTAACTTCTTTAAATACTTCCTGTACCTTGCCTTCATTAATCATATTTAAATAGTTATTCAAAATACCAATATAACTTTTTTTAGTTCTAAAGTATCCTCATAATACTTATTAAAATTATTAATGTTATCTATCTGACTTTCTAGCCTTTCCTTTCTATCCTTAAATACATTTAATCTTTTTAAGTATTCATCTTTAGATATTAAAGTTTCCATATACAAATCAATCAGCTTATTTTCTCTCTTCTCTATATCCTCTAATTCCTTTTCTAAAGCTGCTTTATCTTTAATTTTATAATTAGCTAATATAACGTCTATAAGCTGCTCTATAGTTCCAATATAGTGCTTAATACCCTTATCACTTAATAAAAACTTCTTAGTAGTATTTTCATTAACACATACACTATCATATGATCCATTATTCTTTTTAGAGCTACATTCCCTTATGTTGTTATATTGTCAACAACATAACAACATAAAATTCTATAAAAAAATAACCAAATATTTTTACTCAGTTACTTCTTTTTACGCTTCTCTAATACTAGTTTTAAACCTTCTTCTATTAAGTCATTTATCTTACATTCTTCTTCTATTGCTAGAAGCTTTATTTCTTTCATTAAATCAACATTTATAATTGTAATAATCTTTTTTACTTTCTAACAAAATGATTTTCATCTACTAATTTATATCTATCATCTTTAATTTCCATAAATAACTTCACAAAATCTTTTATATGTTTTTCAGTATTTTCACCATCAATCATTCTATCTAATTCCATTAAATTAACTATTTTCATTCCTATCCCTTCAACTATAAGTGAATGTAAATTAACTTGTCCTATTGTTAGTATTAAATTTCCTCTACACTCGAAGATTAAACCCATTCTATATAAATCTAATACATCCTGATATAAAGAAACTCTTTCAAATGGTACCTCTTTTTCAGTTCCATTTGTAATAAATTTATCAGCTAATATATTAGCATTACCCATAGTTTTATATTGCGCTGTATTCATAAATATAGCAGTTAATAATAAACATTGCCTATAACTTAATCTTTCAGCATAACTAATTATTTGAATTGCTTCATCACTACTTATATCTTTACAAAACCCTATATTAGCAAGCAAATTAGCATAAAATATTAATTTCATCTTTTGAGATTCTCTTTGTGCAGAGATTATTATTGCTTCAAATATTTCTTCCCCATCACTTCTATTATTTAATGTATCACTAAAAAAGTTATCATCTCGTAACTGCTTACCTTCAAAAAGATTATTTTCAATCTTTTTGATTGCTAAAACCATAACATCTTTCACCCTATCACTTTCTAACTCAGAAAGTTTTCTTGTATCAAATTCATCTGCAACTTTTGTTATAGCTAAATCTATCCCCTTTTTTACAGCATCTCCTGATATCCCTGTTGGATCAACTAAGCTTAATAAACCACCAGCTACTGTTTCAACGACTCCTTTAGATTTTAATAACCCATCTCTAACTTTTCTTTTACTTTGATTTTTCAAAATAATTCCCCTTTTCATTTTATATCAATTTATAATCTATCATTATTGGCATATGATCACTTAATGTTATCCATTTTTTGTACTCACCTACTTTTAGATTTTGAAACATATCCTTCTTACCAAAAAAATAATCAATATGGTATCCTCTCGACTCTCTTTTATATTGATAAAATGTAGGTATTGTTTCTTTACCTTGAATTTCATTTTTATCTAAATGATAATAACTATATAAATTAATACTTTGTAATTCTCTGACTACATTTGTATGGCATCTTTTATTATGCTTATCATCCCAAATTGAATTGCTATTAAAATCTCCACAGATCAAAATATTTTCTGACTTTGACATGTATTTCTTATATATTTGTAAATACACATAAATCTCCTCAATATAATTCCTTTTACCCCACACTCCAAATAATGTTAATTTATCATTTACTTTGCACGATAAAAACCATTCTAATCCAAAAGATTTTAAATTATTATTAACTAACTTTATTGAATCTTTTGCAAATATACCTAATCCCTTATTTTTATCACCTATCCATAAATAATTACTAGCAAATTTCTTATATTCTTCATCATTAGTATTAGCAGGATCTTCACATTCTTCTATAACATAAATATCAGCATTTAAACACAAAAGTTGATTAAATTTCTTTCTAAATGCACCATTACAATTCCATGTAATAATCTTCATAAACTAACACCTCTTTTTTATTTAATTATATAACAAGCAAATCTACTTAATTTTTCTTATTGATATTTTATTTTTCCATTTATTTGTGCAATAATAAAATTATAAAATAAATACGGAGATGATTTCATTATGAGTACTGAAATAGATAAATTAACTGAAATCTTAAGAAATAGTAATAATATAGTTTTCTTTGGAGGTGCAGGGGTAAGTACTGAATCAAGCATCCCTGACTTCAGAAGCGCTAAAGGATTATGGAATGAAAAATTGAAGATTAATCTTACTCCTGAACAATTAGTTTCTCATACTATGTTTATGAGATATCCAGAAGAATTCTTTGAGTTCTATAGAGACAAGTTAATATATCCAGAAGCTAAACCTAATGCAGCTCATATAGCTTTAGCTAAGCTTGAAGAAATGGGAAAGCTTAAAGCTGTAGTTACTCAAAACATAGATGGATTACATCAAGCTGCTGGTTCTAAAAATGTTTATGAATTACATGGATCTGTTCTTAGAAATTACTGCATGAGCTGTAATGCCTTTTA
>JAQXTC010000008.1 GCA_029219285.1 Clostridiaceae bacterium | reverse complement strand
GTAGAGATTTCATTCTCAATCTCATCCAATATTGATGTTCCAGGATTAGTGTTTGGCCTTCTTCCAAATGTTGCTCCACTAACAGCTATATTTTTATAACTCATATTAGGATTATTTTTTGCAATAAGTTTAGAGTATCCTCCTTTTTCTTCTGCTCCAAATCCTACACATATACTATCTCCACAAAATAGAAATGAACCTTCAAGACTTCTATTTTTTATTTTTTTAATTCTTTTGGGAATAAGTATATTTTTATACATAAATACATCTGGAATGTTTTCTCCTATTATGGCTATTGCTTCATTTACTTTAGCTGTATATATATTAAATCTTATATAGCAATTATTTTCTGCCGTATAAGTAAAAGGTGCAACATCTGTTGTAACTCTTTTATTAAAAGTCTTGTCTAAATTGTACACCACAATAGTTGCGTGTGCATCAAAATTAATAGTTATTTTTTTACCAGAATGCAAAAACAAATAAGAGTTAGTATAAGATACTCCATCTCTATCCTCAATGCTTCCATCGCCACTTATTACCTTATTATCTGTAATATTATTTTTATTTATTAAATTTGCCAAAGCCCTTCCATCACTTATATATTCTATTAAATCATTTATATCATTATTCTGTTCTCTAATTGAGTCACCTGCATTTTTATAAGTCATTCCATTTGCTCCAATTCTAGCATCAATAAGCTCAGCGTCACCTGTTGTTGAGCCTGCTGCAAGATGTGTAAAACTATCTATACGAGCATCAACAGCATCCAAATCTCGTTGTTCAGCTTTAGTATTATCAAGTTCATCAACTTTCTCTTTTATTCCATCCAAATTACCATATCTATTTATAAAATCAGTTGCCGCTTGTTCAGCTTTTGTAGTTTGTTCCCATATATCAGTCAAATTTTTACTAGCTTCATTTAACATTTCTACACTTGGCAATATTTCTACCTCCCTTGTATAACTAAAATCAACCTTTGTTCCTTTGTTTATTACAAGTTCCCATTTTGCTGTTCCTGCAGATTTCGTACAATTATCATTTAATTCTACATGTACTACATTCCCACTTGTTGAAACATTTTCTCCAACTAAAGGATTCAATGTACCATTTGCATTAACCCATTTGACTAAACAATTATAATTCTCTAAATTAAGTTCTTCTCCATCTTCAAATACATGTATTTCTAAATTTCTTATATCACCTTGTTTCAATTTTTCTTTGTTCAAATTATAGCAACTGCCATCTAACTTGTCTAAAGTGTACACTAAATTCTTCAAATCATTAATCAATATTCATTCCTCCTTATTGTTTATTATTAAAGCATATATACTAAGAAAACCCTGGCATAAACAAATATACCAAGGCTGACTAGCTCTATCCTTTTTATAGGTAGGGTAAAAAGGAAGTTATCTTCTTCCTTATCTTTATTAACTTCTTTACTTTAATTTAATTCATTTTATATAATTTTGCAACAATTACTTGTTATCTTATTATTATTAACATTTAATGCATCATGCGCAAACTTAATCTGATGTTGAGTATATCCATTTTTAATATACCACTTATAATCATTTAAACTCATACCAAAATTGCATAGGCAACTAAATTCTCTTATGTCTAACTTGTCTTTATATGACTTTAATTCATCTTCAAGCCTTGCAATTCTATCTTTTTTAATTCTTATCTTCTTATCATTTTTATGTGTGTTTTCATCCAAAAAATATCCTTGCTGCTCATTTTCAAGTTTCCTTGTTGCCCTTTCTTGGTCCCTTATAGTCCTGCTTAAAAATATGACCCTTCTTTCTATTTGCTGCTTATTCATGTATAATACCTCCAATTTATCTATTTCTTCCCTATAATTATATTATACTATATAAATTCTATTTTGTACATTGTTTTAGCAAATTTAATTTGTTCTTGCTTCAGCAAAATTTCTATAAAATATTTCCATCAATTTTTCTTTATGTGTAAACTTGTCCATTTCTAAATATTTGTTCAATACATTTAAATCTGTTAAACTGACAATATTCTTATTATTAACTTCTGCCATTCTTAGCACTCCTTTGCTTATATACTATTTGCTGGATTTCAATGGAGCGAAGTACAGGATTTACACCTGCATCTTTCCTATGGAATAGGAGGCTTTATAATTAAGCTAACTTCGCATGTGGTAGGCTTTCGCCTACCTTGCAGCAAACATCACTACTAAAACAAACGAACATCGTAAATGTAGGGGTTTATACAAGTATTCACTAATTAAGTGAACAATTATATTGTACACCATATTTTTATGCTTGTAAACCCCTTTTTATAAATTTTTTAAAAATATTTTTTAATATTTATTTATACCATTTATACACCATTGATTCTACTACATTCTATGGGACCACAATGGCCCATATTTAATTATTCTTTATACTATGATTAATTATTCATATCAGTATTTTTAACCTTACATGAAGCTTTCTGAGCATTTTTATTATTTATAGCTTTTACTACTTTACAAATGCCTTTAAATATATAAGATAATATAATTATTAAAAACGGTAAAATCTCAAATGCACAAACTACTAAAAATATCATTACAGCTATGCAAAATAAAACCATTTTTATTTCCTCCCTTTATTATTTCCCTTTACCTTTGTTTTTCTCCTTTTTGGTAAATCTTTTTGTTTGATATCTAAATCTACACCTAAATCATCTAATTGTATTTTGCAATCAATTAAAGTAATATCTCTATCTCTACAAACATCACC
>JAQXTC010000007.1 GCA_029219285.1 Clostridiaceae bacterium | reverse complement strand
AAATTTTAATTCAACTTTCTTTCAAAAGATCAATCTTTTTTTCAAATAATCAAACATTCTTTCAAACAATCAATCTTTCTTTCAAAGTCACAAGTTAATTCAAACTAATAATTTATCTATTCGACAGTAACTGATTTTGCTAAATTTCTTGGCTTATCTATATCAAAACCTTTTTCTTTAGCTGTATAGTATGCTAATAATTGAAGTGAAACTGCTGCAACTACTGGTGCTGCCATATTTAATATTCTTGGTATTCTTATTACCTTATCAAATACAGAATCATCAACTTCTACATCGTCATATACTACTCCAATAGCATATGCTCCTCTAGCTTTAACTTCTACAATATTACTTACCATTTTATCTCTTAATCTATCTTGAGTTAATAGAGCTATAACCTTAGTTCCATTTTCAATAAGAGCTATTGGTCCATGCTTAAGTTCTCCACCTGCATAAGCTTCTGAATGGATATAAGTTATTTCTTTAAGCTTTAATGAGCCTTCTAATGCTAATGCATAATCTACTCCTCTACCTAAGAAGAATACATCATCTTCCTTAGCTATAATTTTAGCTATTTCTTCAATATCCTTTTGATCTTCTAGAACCTTTTCTATCTTTTCAGGAAGTACTGCTAAAGCATCTTCTAATTGTTTAGCTAATTCTAAATCAACCATTCCCATTAGCTCACCGAAGTATAATCCCATTAAGTTCATAACAACTACTTGAGTAGTGTATGCCTTAGTTGAAGCAACTGCAATTTCTGGACCTGCCATTGTATAAATAACATGATCTGCTTCTCTTGAAATTGTACTACCAACTACATTTGTTATTGCTAAAGTTGTAGCGCCCTTTGCCTTGCATTCTCTTAAAACTGCTAATGTATCAGCTGTTTCTCCAGATTGGCTTACTGTTATTAATAAAGTCTTATCTGTAACTAATGGTTCTCTATATCTAAATTCTGAAGCTATATCAACTTCTACTGGAATCTTAGCAAATTTTTCTATAGCTACTTTTCCCATAAGTCCTGCATGATATGCTGTACCACAAGCAACTATATATACTCTATCAATTCCTTGAAGTTCTTCCTTAGTTAATTTGAAATCATCAAAATTAACTCCTTCTCCTTCAGAAATTCTACCAGTTAAAGTATCAGCTATTGCTTTTGGTTGTTCATGGATTTCTTTAAGCATGAATGAATCGTATCCACCCTTTTCTGCTGCTTCTGCGCTCCATGTAACTTTATAAACTTCTTTATCTATTGAGTTTCCTTTGCCATCAAGAACCTTAGCTCCATCTTTAGTAATAAGCACAAATTCATTATCTTCTAATAAATAAACATTTCTAGTATAACTTAATACTGCTGGAATATCTGAAGCTATGAAAGTTTCATCTTCTCCAAGTCCAACTATTAATGGGCTTCCTTTTCTTACTGCTATTAACTTTTCTGGATCTTCTGCTGCAACAACTCCTATTGCATAGCTTCCTTCTAGCTTTTCAGTAGCTTTCATAACAGCTTCTAAAAGATCTCCTTTGAAGAAATAATCAATAAGGTTTGGTATTACTTCAGTATCAGTTTGTGATTTGAATTCATATCCTTGTTCCTTAAGCCATTTTCTAAGTTCTAAATAGTTTTCAATAATTCCATTATGAACTACTGCAATTTCTCCTTTAGAGCTCTTATGTGGATGAGAGTTAACATCTGATGGCTCTCCATGAGTTGCCCATCTAGTATGACCTATTCCTACTGTTCCTACTACAGGATTCTTTTCTAAATCATCACTAAGATTCTTTAAACGTCCTTTATGCTTAACCATTGTAACCTTAGAACCATTTTCAACAGCTATTCCTGCTGAATCGTATCCTCTATACTCAAGTTTTGATAATCCATCTATTAAGAATGATGTTGCTTCTTTCTTTCCAACGTATCCTACTATTCCGCACATAATTTTTTACCTTCCTCTTTTAGCATATTATTTTATTCAATTTTGTCCTTTTTTTAATCAGTGTCCTAGCATAAATAAACTAAAAGGCATGATAGTCCTAGGAATCAAAAGCTTAAAATGAAGGCTTTAACACCAAGTTGAAATTGTCCTGCAAATCACTTCACAGCTTTGCCAACTGTTTACGGTAGTGTTTATACCGTGGGGCATCCGCCGAAAAACTCGATACTCCCCATCCTCGTCAACTAAGAAATATATTTTCTTTCTTAGTTCTGGCGCTTAATTATTTTTTTATTGAATTTAACTCTATAATATTCACTTCCTTTTCTTTATTTCATACCCTAGCATCATTTTATCATATAAATCGTAAATGTCTATACTAATATACTAGTGATTTTCTTACATTTTAGTTACAAAAACCTTAACACATTTCTAGATATATAACTTATAATTGATTTATATTAATAAAAATTACTGTTTATAGACTTAAATAAATAAATTTTTTTATAAATAAAATGGAGGATTTCAAGTGAATTACGTTTATATTTTGCGTTGTAATGATGGTTCTTTTTACACTGGATGGACAAACAATTTAGAAAAAAGATTTAAAGCCCACACTGAAGGTAAAGGTGCTAAATATACTAAAGGTAGAGGTCCTTTAGAAATTGTTCATTATGAAACTTTTGAAACAAAAAAAGAAGCCATGAAAAGGGAATATGCTATAAAAAAGCTAAGTAGAAAAGAAAAAGAAGAGCTTATTTATATAAAATAAACTCTTTCTACAAATATTAGATTAAATTAAAATAAAAACTCATTCTCCCAATCAAAATCTCCAGATGTTTCATAAGATAATGGCCAATGTTTACACCAATTTGGTACAATAGGCTTTTCTACTCTATCAACACTTGGTGTATATGGTTTTAAATCTAAAATAATACTATCATTCATGGCATCAATATAAGTTATATAGACTCTTCCTTTTTTATAATCAATATGTGTTATTTCTGTAATAGATAACGCTATTGGATTTGGTCTTTCAGGTGACCTAGTTGAAAAAACACCTAACTTCTCTGGTGCTTTTTTATATGGTTTTCCTATTTGTAAAACATTTCTGCTTTCTTCATTGTCACATTTATCAAACCACCACAGTACATCAATATGACTAAAATCTTTTAATCCTTCTAAACCTTTTATATACTTTTCATTTAATTGAAGATACATTTCTTCTCCGTCTACTTTAATTTTACCTATTTCCCTTAATTCCATAATTAAAACCTCCTGAATTTCTATTACAGAGATAATAATAGACCCTCACATTATGTGAGAGTCAACTCATCTATTTTAATGGAATTTGAATTTCTGTAAGATACTCACTTGGATCTTTAGTATCATCAACACCTATATGGCATATTTGTCTAGAAGGTAATTCCGCCATCTGCATATTGTGACTTTCTAAGTAATAAGCTAGACTTTCATAACCTTTACTTAAATTAGTGTATGGTCCATAAACCATGGTATAAGCCATTTTTTCTACTAATTCTACTTCTCTGTATATAAACTTCCCTTTGCTCTGTCCAGGCTTTTCAACAATCATACCAACTTCCACATCTACATTATTATCTTTATGTTCAATATCGTGATAGATAGCTACATTACTATACATAGTTTTTCTAACAGATATTTTTTCTTTATCAATAAACTCACATAGCTTTTCCCATAAAACTCCTTCATCAAAATAATTTGGTATAATATCTCTAATTGATAGTATCCACATCTTATTAACCTTTTTTACATTTACATTAAAATCACTTTTAAATTTATCATTTTCAATTTCTTTTAAAAAATTATTAATTCTCTTTATTCTTTGTTTTTCAATCCTTATTTCTTCATTAATTTCTTGTTTCTTCTTTTTTAATTGGGCAACTAAATTTACCTCTTCATCTTTTAAGATAATATTTTGTATCTCTGCCGTAGTAAATTTGCTATCTCTAAGTAGAATAATCTTTTGAAGTAACGGAATTTGATTAGCCGAGTACATTCTATAACCTGTAAATGAATCAACTTTAGCTGGTTTTAATAATCCAATTTCATCATAATACCTGAGCATTCTAATGGAAACTTGAGTCAACTTTGAAAATTCACCAATTCTAAACATAATACTCCTCCATAATTAAATATATAGCAATATTATACCTTATTTTGCATTTTATATATTTATGGTATAATATTGACAATGCAAAGAAAGGATGTTTATTATGAAAACTAGTATTTTATACTGGGTGAAAAAGTTCCCGGTAAAGCTCCATGCAATTCTTTTATAGACTTTTTTGTATGGGGCAATATATGCACTTTATAAATATTTCTATTATAAAGAATTGCATTCTTAAAATTTTATATTAATTATTAAGGAGCGATTCAAAAATGAAAATAGAAAGTAAATTAGCAAATAATACAGATGGCTTTATTATTAAAAATATGTACCCACTATATCTTCATGACATATGTGGAATACATAAAATCT
>JAQXTC010000006.1 GCA_029219285.1 Clostridiaceae bacterium | reverse complement strand
TGACAACGAGGGCATTTTATTTTATTAGTTTTGTTCATTGATCTTCTCTCCTTTTCTAGGGGGATAATTGTTTTTGGTCAAACTTATTATATTTTCTAGGGTTGAGAAGAGCAATGTTCATATAACTTAACAGATCGAGTTCTATTTTTGGGGGGCGGAATATGAAAGTAGGATTTTGTCAAATCGATATTTTTACACAAGATATTGAAAAAAATTTAAGTAAAGTAGAAGAGATGGTAAAGAAAACGAAAGCCGACATTATAGTATTACCTGAGTTTTTTAATACAGGAATATCGTTTGTTACTAAACAAGAAGCTGAATTAATTTCTGAAGATATTATTAATGGTAAAGTAGTTAAGCGATTAAATAAAATAGCTGCTGAAAATAATACATATTTGATAGGAGCTTTAGTGGAAAAACATAATGAATACTTATATAACACTGCAGTTGTTATAGGTCCAAAAGGCCTAATTGACACTCACAGAAAAGTCTATTTAACGGATTTTGAAAAAGATATTTTTGATGCAGGAAGTAAATTTGAAGTATTAGATATTCAAGGTGTTAAGGTTGGGGTAGTTGTTTGTTATGAATGCTCTTTTAAGGAGATATCTGAAATATTAAAAGCTGAAGGAGTTCAACTAATTTGTCATACAGCTAATATTGATGAAATTGCAACCTTTGATATGTGTAAAGATAGAGCAAAAGAAGCTGGTGCGTATTTCATTTCTTGTAATAGAATCGGTAGTGAAAAAAACACTAAACTTAATATGGATTTCATTGGTAGAAGTAGCATAATAGATAGGAATGGTAATGTTATTGCTCAAGCTGGTGATAAAGAAGAAATAAAAGTTATAGATATTTTAAATAAAAAATAACTCCCATAAAAGGGAGCTATTTTTTTAAAACTATTTATTGTTTTTAGCAAATTCTAAATATTCGTCATAAGACATAGTTCTGTCTACTATGCTTCCATCATCTTTAATATCAATGATTCTGTTTGCAATAGTTTGAACAAATTGGTGGTCGTGAGAAGCAAATATAATATTGCTGTTGTAATCTCTTAATCCGTTATTTACTGCAGTGATTGATTCAAGATCAAGGTGGTTAGTAGGTTGATCTAACATTAATACGTTAGCGTTAGAAAGCATCATTTTAGATAACATACATCTAACCTTTTCTCCTCCTGATAATACATTAGCTTCCTTAAGAGCTTCTTCTCCAGAGAATAACATTCTTCCAAGGAAACCTCTTATGTAACTTTCAGATTTTTCTTCTGAGTATTGTCTAAGCCAATCAACTAATGAAAGGTGACAATCATCGAAGTATTTAGAGTTATCATTAGGGAAGTAAGAATTAGTAATTGTTACACCCCACTTGAATTCACCACTATCTGGTTCCATTTCTCCAGCTAATATTTTAAATAGTGTAGTTACAGCTATTTCATTACCGATTAAAGCTATTTTTTCGTTCTTATTTACTAAGAAGCTTACATTATCTAAAACTTTAACACCGTCGATAGTCTTTGAAAGATCTTTGACTGTAAGTATATCATTACCTACTTCTCTTTCTGGTTTAAATCCTACAAAAGGATATCTTCTACTTGATGGTTGAATATCATCTAAAGTAATCTTATCTAGTAACTTCTTACGTGATGTTGCTTGTTTAGATTTTGAAGCATTAGCACTAAACTTAGCGATAAAGTCTTGAAGTTCTTTAATCTTTTCTTCCTTTTTCTTGTTTTGATCTTTTGACATTTGAAGAGCTAATTGGCTTGATTCATACCAGAAATCATAGTTACCAACATAAAGTTTAATTTTTCCAAAGTCAACGTCTGCCATATGTGTACAAACTGTGTTTAAGAAGTGTCTATCATGGGATACAACTATAACAGTTCCTGGGAAGTCTATTAAGAAGTCTTCAAGCCAGTTGATTGATTGAATATCTAAGTGGTTAGTAGGTTCGTCTAGTACAAGAACTCCAGGGTTACCAAATAGAGCTTGAGCTAAAAGAACTTTTACCTTTTCTGCACCAGTAAGTTCAGAAACATTTTTATAGTGTGATTCAGTTCCTATTCCTAAACCTTGTAATAATGAAGAAGCTTCAGATTCTGCTTCCCATCCGTTAAGGTCAGCAAATTCACCTTCAAGTTCAGAAGCTCTTATTCCGTCTTCATCAGAGAAATCAGGCTTAGCATATAGAGCATCTTTTTCCTTCATTATGTCATATAATCTTTCATTTCCCATAATTACTGTTTCAAGTACTTGGAAATCATCATACTTATTATGGTCCTGCTTTAATACAGACATTCTTGTGTTTGGTGCTAATGAAACATCACCAGTGTTTGGCTCAACTTCACCAGCTAATATTTTTAAAAATGTTGACTTACCAGCACCGTTAGCACCTATAACACCATAACAGTTACCTGGAGTAAACTTTAAATTTACGTCTTCGAATAATTTACGTCCGCCATATCTTAAACTAACATTTGATACAGTTATCAATTATTTCTACCTCATTTCATTTTTTACTTATGTTCGATATTATATCATACATTGTGGACATAAAGGAACAGGCAGACCTTTTAAAATAATTTCAAATTTTACAATATAGGAAATTAAGTGATAAAATTAGATTAATTATTTCCTATAAATTGAGGTGAAGATTTATGTCAAAGATACAAAAAACTAATGCTATGAGATTTTTAGATAAAAATAAAATTGAATACAATACCTATTCTTATGAGTGTAAAGATGGAAAAATAGACGGATTAGCTGTAGCTGAAAAGTTAGGTCAGGATCCTAAAACAGTATTCAAAACATTAGTAACTCAAGGTCATTCTAAAGAATTTTATGTTTTTGTATTACCTGTAGGAGAAGAACTAGATTTAAAAAAGGCGGCAAAGGCAGCTGGAGAAAAGAAAGTTGAAATGATTCATGTTAAAGATATAAATAAATATACAGGATATATAAGAGGTGGATGTTCACCACTAGCTATGAAAAAATTATATAAAACATTTATCCATTCTTCAGCACAAGAACTTGATAAATTTGTTTTTAGTGGTGGTAAGATTGGACTTCAAATAGAGGCTGATCCTAATGATGTAGCAAATTCAATAGGAGCCAAATTTGAAGATATTATATTTAAATAAAGTTCTATATTATTGGGTAGAATTAAAAAATAAAGGTATTAATGAAATTGTTCTATTTACTTCAAGAGAAGATGAAACAGAAGGATTTTATCATAAAAGAGGATTAAAATCATACAATAGTATGGTTATGATGGGAAAAGAATTATAATAAAAAACTCAAACCAGAGAAATCATTGGTTTGAGTTTTTTTATTATAGTACATAACTAAATACACAAATAAAGTGAGATAGTGTTCCAAGCATAATAAATATATGAAAAATTTCATGACCACCAAAGGCTCCGATTTTTATTTTTTTTGATTTTAATGCATAAATTACACCACCAATTGTGTACATTACACCACCTAGTATTAGAAAGAAAATTCCTGCAGGAAGTAGTACTTTTGAAAGTGGATAAATTGCAAATGCAGCGAACCAGCCAATACCTATATAGATAACACTACTAATCCATTTTGGGCATGTAACCCAGCAGATTTTAAATACTATCCCAATAAGACCAGCAATAGCAACGATGCTAAACAATGTATTACCAATGGAGTTTCTTAAAGTAATTAAACAAAGAGGAGCATACGAACCAGCTATAAGGATAAAAATCATTGAGTGATCAATTTTCTTAAGTATCATTATTACTGAATCCTTCGAAACAACTGAGTGATATGTAGCTGATGCGCTATAAAGCAAAATCATACTTACACCGAAAGCAATGATAGCACCATAATATAAAGAACTACCACCAATAACATTAACTTTAATAATCATAGCAACTAAAGCAAAAACAGATAGGATTGCTCCAATTAAATGAGTTAAACCATTTATAGGTTCTCTTAAATGCTTTGTCATACAATAAAACACCTCCGTAACATATTACCATCTAGTTTTTAAAACTAGATTGTGACTATGAGTAAATTATGAGATTTAGTCCTAGATAAGTCAAGCTCATTGAAACAGTATATAAACACATATATTTATATTTTTACCTATTTTCTTGAAATATCTCTTAAATACTATTAAGATTAATATGTGATAAATACAACATGTAGTTTTAAAAACTACATAAAGGAGCATACTGATGAATAAACAAGATTTGATAAAACTAATTGAAGATTTTAACTTTGATAAAAAAATAGAGCTTAATGATATTCCAGAGTTAGATTTATATATGGATCAAGTTATACAACTGTTTGAAAGTGAACTTGGAGAATTAAAACGTAATAAAGAAGACAAGATTTTATCAAAAACAATGATAAATAATTATGCTAAAGCTAAGTTGTTAATGAGTATAAAGAATAAAAAATATTCTAAGGAACATTTAATACTAATGAGTTTAATCTATGATTTAAAAGGAACTTTATCAATAAGTGATATCAAATTAGTCTTAGATACTATAGTTCAAAAATTTGAAAACGAAGAAGGATATGATTTGAGAGGTCTATATAATAATTATTTAGATAACTGTAAGATAGATAGTAGTAAATTTAAAGAAGATATAAAGCAAAGAATAAATGATATTACGGACAAAGGACTTGGAGATTTTGAACAAAAATTCTTACTTGTAGCATCAGTAATATCTATAAGTAATATGTATAGACGAATTGGTGAAATGATGATTGATGATTTTTTTTCAGGGGATGATAAATAGATGAAAAATTTAAATGATTTAAAAAGAGATATGTACAAGATAGATGGAAAAGGGTATAAGTCATATAAAGCATTAGAAGGACAATATGATTTTAATGATTATGTGCTAGCAATAGATCATGTTCAGGGAGATCCTTTCGCAGCACCATCAAGAGTAAGGATAATAATGAGCCAAAGTAAAGCAAAAATACCTAATGAGTTATTTGATAAGAGTCATAAAAGAATAGCGGTGCAGGATTTTTTAACAAGATTATTTTATAAAAATATAAATGTATACAGTAAAAGAGCATTTGGCTCAGGTAAAAGTGGACTTATATCAATAAGCAAATGTCCACAAGAAATATTAGATAGAACTTCAATAATAGTAAGTGAAAAGGAAATACAAGTTAGAATAGAAGTCGGATTTCCTGCTAGAGGAAGAAGTGTTTTAGCTAAAGAATTAGAAAAAATACTATATGATTTTTTACCTGAAATAGTTAAGAACTCAATTATTTTTAACAATATAGATAAGAAAAAATTAATTAATAGAGTTAAGCTTGTTGAAGATCAAACTTATATAAGAGAAAATCTAGAATCAAAAGGATTAGTTGCCTTTGTTGCTAACGGTTCCATACTTCCAAGAGAAAGTGGTGTATCAACTAAAGCATTAAAAGATGGAAAGATGTTTGTATCTCCTAGAAGTTTAGAAGTTACTTTTAATCTTCCTAATGCAGGTGAAATAAAGGGAATGGGAATACCGAAAGGAATAAGTCTTATAGTTGGTGGAGGCTATCATGGAAAGTCTACATTGTTAAGAGCATTAGAACTTGGAGTTTATAATCATATTGAAGGTGACGGTAGAGAATATGTAATCACAGAAAATTCTGCATTAAAGGTTAGGGCTGAAGATGGAAGAGTGATTCATAATAATGATATTTCTTTATTTATAAATAATTTACCAAATGGTAAGGACACTAGAGCGTTTTCTACTGAAAATGCCAGTGGAAGTACATCACAAGCTGCCAATATAGTAGAGGGGATAGAAAGTGAAACTAAATTATTTTTAATTGATGAAGATACATCAGCTACTAACTTTATGATTCGAGATGATGTTATGCAGAGTCTTGTAGCAAAAGAGAAGGAACCAATAACTCCATTTATCGAGGTTGTTAAGAGTCTTTATGAACAAAAAGGAATTTCTACAATTATAGTAGTAGGAAGTTCGGGAGATTTCTTTGATATAGCTGATACTGTTATTCAAATGGATGGATATGAACCAATAAATGTTACTGAACGCGCTAAAGAATTGAGTACTGGTAAGATATTAAATAGAATTAATGAAAGAAATTTAAATATAAATGTTAATTTTAAGAGAACAATAAAAAAAGGAACTATAGAAAGAGGGCCTAAGGGAGTTAAGATTAAGACTTTAGGAATAGATGGACTTGACATAAATAAAGAAAAGATAGATTTAAGAGCAGTAGAACAAATTGTTGATAGTGAACAGGTCACAGCTATTGGACACATTATGAAGTGGGCTGAAGATAATTGTATTAACGGTAAGTTAGGATTAAAGGATATTACAGATGAAATTATTAACTACATTAATAAAAATGGGTTAATATCAATATATCAAAGTGGTAATTTGGCAATGCCAAGAAAACAAGAAATAATGTGTGCATTTAATAGATATAGAAAATTAAAAGTATAAAGAGCTTTAATATACAAAGAAATTAAAGTATGATACAATTTATTTAAGTAATGGATTAAGGAAATTTATTGAAGTGTAATATTAGCCTGTAATGAAAAAAATACTTAATTACAGGCTAAAAACACTTTGTCACATGAATGTGACAAGTTACAAATGACTTCGATTTTGTACTAAACATCAATCGCTCCGCAAGTGTAAAGGTTTATATGAGATAATATGTATAAATAAATTTTAGGGAGTGATTATATGTATTTAGGAATAGATATCGGAGGAACATTTATAAAATATGCAATTGTAGACGACAACAATGAAATTGTAAAAGCTTGGAAGGTGCCTACAATTAAGTTTGAAACAAAAGATGAATTCTATGACTATATATGCTTAAAAATAGAAAAAGATTATGATTTTGAAGCTATAGGAGTAAGTGCACCAGGTCTTATAGATGAAGAATCAAATGTAAAGTCACCAGCAGCACCAAATGTTGTTGTTATGTATGGAACAAATATAAATGAAGAAATAGGAAAAAGAACAGGTAAAAAAGTAAGTTCAATTAATGATGCAAAATCTGCAGGTTTGTGTGAATTTGCCATAGGAAATGCCAAGGGAACAAAGTCTTCAGCATTTTTAATAATAGGTACAGGAACTGGTGGATGTGTATGTGATGATAAAGGTGTAGTATATGGAAAAGATTCATTTGCGGGTGAATTCCATAATCTTTGTTTTATGAACTTAAAAGAAGAAAGATTAGATAGTATGGGAGATTACTCTTCTATGACAGGTCTTTTAAATATGTACAATGAAGGTGTTGCAGAAGAAGAAAAAGTTAAATACGGTAAAGAAGTATGTGAAAGATATCTAAATGGTGAAGAAAAAGCAATTAAGATTATTGATAAATGGACAAACTTTATAATAGTACAATTATTAACTATGACTTCATTCTACAATCCTGAAGTTATATGTTTAGGTGGAGGAATATCTGAAGAAGATTGGTTCCTAGATATTATCAAAAAGAAGTATAAAGAAAATTGTGTTAAGTTTTTTAGAGCAGATGTAATTACAACTGAAATAAAAAGATGTAAATACAATAATAATGCCAATATTTTAGGGGCTGTTTTGAATCAAAAGTGTAAGTAAGAAACAAGTAAGATAAAATAATTTTTTATTATATAATTACTTAGGAAATGAGGAGAAATATGTTTAATTCTGAAATTGTTAAGGAACTAAATGATTTGGAGTTATTGTTATACAATTATGTAATGGTAAATAAAGAAAAAGTAAGTTACATGCGAATAAGAGAATTAGCTGATGAAGCTCATGTTTCAACAACAACAATATTAAGGTTTTGCAAAAAACTTGGTTTTGAAGGTTTTACTGAATTTAAGCTTAAGTTAAAAATGTATATGGAAAATGAGAATACGGGAAAAGTTAGAGATGACATTTCAGTAATGATTGATTATTTTAAAAGAGTAAGTAACAGTGATTTAGAAGAAAAGATGAATGAGGCATGTGATATTATTGGACAATCTAATGAATTGGGTTTTGTAGGAATAGGGATGTCTGGTGCGTTATGTAAATATGCATCATGGTATTTTGCAGGTCTTGGTAAGTCTTCTATGCTTATAACAGAGCCTTTTATAAAAATTAATTGTAATAAATATGTTGATAGTACCTTTGTTGTTTTGTCTGTATCTGGAGAGACGCCAACGACAATTGAGCATATTAATAGGCTTAAAGATGCTAATTGTAAAATTATTAGTATAACAAATAGTGAAAACTGTACGATTTCTAAACTTTCGGATTTAAATATAGCCTATTATACAAATAGAGAACACCTTGAGGGTGATAGTAATATTGATATAACAAGTCAAGTTCCGGTTGTATACATATTAGAGAACATAGCTAAGAAATTATATAATAAATATATATCTAAATAAGGAAAAAGAGTAGATTTTGCAAAAATCTACTCTTTTTTGTGCAACGCCTTGTCACATAATTGTATCAAGTTATTAATGGTGACATTTGTTTTTTTAGCTGTTGAAATTATTTACATAGGGGTTGTTTCATACTAGAATTAAGTCATAGATTTGAAACGGGAGGAAGAAAAATGATTTACAAAAAGCTAGATAATTTTAATAAAGACTTTCTTTGGGGATCAGCATCAGCAGCTTACCAAGTTGAAGGTGCTTGGAATGAAGATGGCAAAGGAGAAAGTGTATGGGATAGATATACTAAAATAGATGGTACAACATACATGGGAACAAATGGAGATGTAGCTGTAGATCACTATCATAGATATAAAGAAGACGTAGCTTTAATGAAAGAAATGGGACTTAAAGCTTATAGATTTTCAATTGCTTGGACTAGAATTTACCCTAATGGCAATGGTGAAGTTAATGAAAAAGGTTTGCAATTTTATGATAACCTTATCAATGAATTAATTGAAAACGATATAAAGCCTATAATTACAATTTATCACTGGGATTTACCTGCACACTTACAGGATTTATATGGTGGCTGGGAATCAAGAAAAATAATTGATGACTTCAATAATTACTGTATAACTCTTTATAAGAGATTTGGAGATAGAGTTAAGCATTGGGTTTCATTAAATGAACAAAATGTATTCATTGGATTAGGATATGGAACAGCACTTCATCCACCAGGAGTTAAGGATGAAAAAAGAAAATTAGCAGCAAATCATATTGCAAATTTAGCAAATGCTAAAGCAATAGAATCATTTAGGAAATATGTTCCGGATGGAATGATTGGCCCAAGTTTTGCATATAGTCCAAGCTATCCTGCATCATCTAGACCATCAGATGTATTAGCAAATGAAAATGCACAAGAATTAAATTCTTATTGGTGGTTAGATGTTTATTGTAGAGGGGAATATCCTAAATTTGCTTATAAATATTATGAGAACTTAGGTATAGCTCCAACTATTGAAGATGGAGATTTAGAACTACTTAAGAAAGGAAAACCTGACTTTATTGGAATAAACTATTACCAAACAGGAACAATAGCAATGAATCCACTTGATGGTGTTGGTGCTAGTTCAAAGATGAATAATAGTGGTAAGAAAGGAAGTTCTGAGGAAAGTGGTATTCCTGGAGTATTCAAGAATGTTAAGAATCAATATCTAGAGACAACAAATTGGGATTGGACTATTGATCCTATGGGATTAAGAATCGGATTAAGAAGGCTTACAAATAGATATGGATTACCAATACTAATAACTGAAAATGGACTTGGAGAATTCGACAAGGTTGAAGATGGAAAAGTAAATGATGACTATAGAATTGATTATTTAAAAGCACATGTTAAAGCTTGTAAGGAAGCAATTACAGATGGAGTAAATCTTTTAGGATATTGCACATGGTCATTTACTGATTTATTAAGTTGGCTTAATGGATATCAAAAGAGATATGGATTTGTTTATGTAGATAAGAGCGAAAAAGAAGAAGGAACATTAAATAGATTAAAGAAAAAGAGTTTCTATTGGTATAAGGATATAATCAGCTCAAATGGTGAAGAGCTTTAAAGAAATATATAATTTAAGGGGGAGAAATTAATGGAAAAATTTCAAGCTGCAATTGAAAAACTTTTAGTTCCTGTAGCAGCAAAACTTAATGGACAAAGGCACGTATCAGCCATAAGAGATGCATTTATTTTATCATTTCCACTAACTATGGCTGGATCATTAATGGTACTAATTAATAATGTTTTCTTAGCACCAGATGGATTTTTGGGGAAGATTTGTCACTTACATGATGTAGCACCTTGGCTTGCTGATTATCAGACTTTATTTAGCCCAGTAATTAAAGGATCTACTAATATTTATGCAATTTTAATTACATTTTTAATAGCTAGAAACTTAGCTAAGGATCTTAAAGCAGATGATATATTAACAGGTTTAACAGCTATGTCAGTATTCTTTATTGTATATACTGATTATACTGTAACAGATGGTGTTAACTTCTTAAATATGACTTATATGGGTGCGCAAGGTTTATTCGTAGGTATTATAGTTGCATTGGTTGTTGGTGAAGCAATGGCTAGATTATCAAAATCAGATAAGTTAGAAATAAAAATGCCAGAACAAGTTCCACCAGCAGTTGCAAGATCATTTAAATCATTACTTCCAATAATAATCGTTACTGCAGTATTTTCAATAGCTAACTTTATTATCTTACAATTTGAGCCAGAAGGACTTAACAAGATAATTTATACTGTATTACAAAAACCTCTTACATCAGTTGGTAAGAGTATCGGTTCAGTAATTGTATTAGAATTAATTTCAAATGTATTATGGGTAATGGGAATTCATGGACCTAATACAATTGGAGCAATTAGAGATACAATGTTTGCAGAAGCAAATAATGCTAACTTACAATACTATGCAACAAGTGGTACTGCATGGGGAGCTCCTTATCCTGTAACTTGGTCTTATGATTTAGTTGCAAATCTTGGAGGATCAGGATGTACTTTAGGTTTACTTATAGCAATATTTATATTCAGTAAAGTAGAAGAACAAAGAAGTATAGCAAAGCTTGCAATTGCACCAGGTGTATTTAATATTAATGAACCAGTAATATTTGGTTTACCAATAGTATTAAATCCTATATTCATAGTTCCATTTATAGTAGCACCTCTTGTAAATGTCATCATAGCATATACACTGGTATCATTTGAACTTATGCCACCAATGGCTGTTTCGGTACCTTGGACAACACCAGGTTTCTTAGCACCATTCTTTGCAACAGGAATGGAAAGTTTTGTAGCATTAGCTTTAGGTTTCGTATGTTTAATTGTTAGTACATTAATTTATATGCCATTTGTTATTGCAGCATCAAAACTTAATGCTAAAAAGAGTAAAAAAGAAGCTGAAAGAGCAGAAGTGTTAGTATAAAAATTAATAAGTTTAAAATCATAAACTAGAAAAGGATGCATTTTAATGCATCCTTTTTGTATTTAAAATATTATATTTGCAAATAAAACAATAACAGGTAATGTTATTAAAGTTCTTTCTAAGAATAAAATTACTAGATCTTTAAAGTTTACAGGGATTTTTGAACCTAGTAATAATCCACCAACTTCAGACATGTATATAAGTTGAGTTACTGATACACATGCAATAATAAATCTAGTCATTTCACTTTCAATAGTTGTGGCTAAAACAGAAGGTATAAACATATCTGCAAAGCCAACAATTAAAGATTGTGATGCTTGCACTGATTCAGGAACACTTAAAAGATTTAAAAGTGGAATAAATGGAGCACCAAGTATCTGGAATATAGTTGTATACTCTGCAATTATAAGAGCAATTCCTCCCATAGCCATTACAATAGGTAATACACCAATCCACATATCAAAAACATTTTTTAAGCCATCTATAAAAAATGTTCTTATATCACTATTTGATTCAGCTTTCTTCATTGCAGTTTCAAGTCCCCATGAAAAACTAGTATAGCCTTCAGGAATTGCGTCAGAATTCTTTTCAGCCTTTTTTCCATTTATATATTCGTTGGGTTTTTTACATAAAGGATAAATCCTTGGAAGTATTATTGCAGCTACAATACCAGCAACTGTTACTGTTAAATAAAATGGAACAAACATATGAGCAAGTCCAACTTGAGAAATAACCATCAAGCAAAAAGTTATAGAAACAGCTGAAAAAGTAGTACCAACTATAGCAGCTTCTTTCTTCGTATAAAATCCTTCTTCATATTGTTTACTAGTTAATAGTATTCCGATAGTTCCATCACCAAGCCATGAAGTTATGCAATCAATAGAAGATCTTCCAGGAAGATTAAATAATGGTCGCATGACTTTAGTAAGTAGAGCACCTACAAATTCTAATAAGCCATGATTTAATAATAAAGGTAAAAACAAACCAGCTAACAAGAAAATTGTAACTAAAGTTGGTAGAAGGCTGTATAAAACTGTACCACCTGTTGAATCAGACCATATGAATTCTGGTCCCACTTTAAAGTAAGTCATTAAAACAAGGACACATCCGATAATTTTAGCCAAAAGCCATGCAAGACTTACATTAAATAGAGAATTAATTACTGAATTCTTTGGTTTGAATATTTTAAAGAAGATACTACCAATAGCAGATACAGAAATAAGTATTACTGCAAGTGCTGGAAGTATATCTTTAAATTTGTTTACTATGAAGTTTGCTAAAAAAGCTATTGGAATTGTAAATTGACCTTCTATTTTTATGGGAGTCATAAATAAAATGACACCTATTAGTGAAGGGATAATAAATTTCAGCAATGAAATTATATTCATTTTACCTTTTGTATTTTTATTCATAAATTCCTCCGAAAAGTTATAATTATTCATGTGTATGTATAATTGTAATACATGAAAAGAGAAAAAGATAGTATTATTTTGTTCAAAATTAAAATTTTAATCAAAGATTATGTCAAATGTTGATATAATTGATATGTAAGATATGAGAATAAGGGGGATAAACATGATAAAGGTAATAGCAACTGATATGGATGGAACATTATTAAATACTAATCATGAAATTCATAAAGAAAATATAAAAGCAATTAACAAAGCTAGAGAAGTAGGTATAAAGACTGTAATTTCAACTGGAAGAGAATATGATATGGTTGTGGATTTATTAAGTGAAGCTAATCTTTCTTGTGATTGTATACTTTTAAATGGTGCAGAATTTAGAGATGAGAAGGGAAAGATAGTAGAAAAAATTAATATATCAAAAGATAGTGTGAGAAAAATATTTAATATTCTCCAAGAAAAGGGGATGAGAGGCGACTTGTTTACCAATAATGGATATTATACAATCAATTCTAAAGAAGAAGCACTAAAAGGTGTGGCAGAAATGTGCCTGCATTTTGAGGAATCTATAAATACATTAGAGGAAGCAATTGAATTTGCTAAGAATCATCCGAGGTTTAAAAAACTTAAGTATATAGATGATTATGATAAATTTATAAATAGTTCGATAGAAATAAGAAAAATAATGGCTTTTTATAGTGATGAAAAAGTTATTGAGGAAGCAAAGAAGGAAATATCTCAGATAGGTGGATTAGCAGTATCTTCTTCATTTAGAGACAATATAGAAATTACTGATGAAAAAGCCCAAAAGGGATTGATTTTAGCAAAAGTTATTCAAAAGTACGGAATAGATAAAGATGATGTAATAGTTCTTGGGGATAGTTTCAATGATTATTCTATGTTTACAGAATTTAAAAATTCGTATGCTATGGAAAATGCAATACCTGAAATTAAAGAAATAGCTAAGTATATAACTGATACAAATAATAATGCTGGAGTAGCTAAGGCAATATATAAAGAAATGAAAAATTTACAATAACAAACTTAATCTGTATAATTTTATTGCAAATTAAATATTTTTGGAGGGGCAAATATGAATTTAATTATAGCAATATTAGGATTAATCTTAATAGTAGTTACTTTGGAGATTGTAATTATTAAAAAATGCAAGAAAAGCGGCAAAATACGTACTGTGAAAGAGGCAGATGTACCAGGGCAAGTAAATAAGTTTGTTGAAATGGTAGTAAATAATATATATGAATATAAGGTGGTTTCAGCAGTTCCTAAAGATACAGTGACTAATCAAGTTGCTGGTATGGCTAAAAATGCTGCATTAGGTGCATTAACTGGATGGGTTAAGTTAGAAGGTGCTTATGAA
>JAQXTC010000005.1 GCA_029219285.1 Clostridiaceae bacterium | reverse complement strand
GTATTCTTAGATAACAAATATACTTTCTAATTGTATTTTTCAATTATACTATCACAGCAAATTTTTGCTGACTTCAAAACTGTTGATACGCCATTTCCCGGGTGCAATGAGTTTCCGGTAAAGTATAGGTTAAATACCTTGGGAATTTGGCATTGAGGTCTTAAGGGACCAGTTTGCTTAAGAGTGTGACTTATGCCAAAGGCAGCACCTGCATATGAATTAAATCTGTCTCTTAAGTCTAGTGGAGTTAAGAAATTATCAAAAATAATATGACTTTTTATGTCTTCAAGTCCTTTTATGGATGATAATATGGCTAATATTTGTTTTTTCATTTCCATGACATTATCTCTGTTCCAACTGATTTTTGTAAATAGAAGATTTGGAACTCTTATTATGATGTTAACTGCTTCTAATCCTTTTGGACATATACTATCATCTATGGAGCTAGGACAGTAGATGTATAGTGATGGATTATTTGGCAAAGTGCCTTTAAAGGTTGCTTTGATATTTTTTCTGAAGTATTTATTGATATAAATATTATGCAATTTTAATGTAGGATACTTTTTATCTAAAGCTAGATAAAGAATAAAGGTAGAGCATGAATATTTATATTTTTTTGTAGGCTTTATTAGTTCTTTAATTTTTTCATCACGAATAAGGTTGTTAATAGCATAAGTATAATCTAAAGAACAAACAATATTATCTGCATAGATATCTTTGTTATTAACAGTAATACCTACAGCTCTATTTTCCCTAAATATTATCTTATCTACAGGGGAGGAGGTTTTGATTATACCACCTTGCTCTAAGATAAGTCTTTCTAGTGCTTTTGTATAGGAATACATTCCACCTTTTATGTAATAAAGCCCCTTAAGCTGAGTTGTTGCCGGAATTAAGTTGTACATACTTGAGGCTGAAAAGGGTGAAATTCCAATATACATAGTTTGAAATAAAATATAATCAATTAATTTTTTATTTGTTATATATTTAGAGCATTCTTTAAAACAGGTATCTACTGGATTTAAATGAAGAATGCTTTTTATATTTTTGGGATTTAGTATAGTTGATGTTTTTTCAAAACCTTTGTTAAAAAGATTCTTTTCAGCATATAAAAACTTTTTATAGTTTTGTGAAACAAAATCAAAGTAACCGCTTATATCTTCTATATCATTGCCTGTTACTTTACTTAATGTTGCAGAAAGTGATGCCAAATCATTAGAAAAATCATAGCAAGTATGATCAAAATAATGCACTCTATATAAAGGCTTTACTGGTATTATTGAAAAATACTTAGAGTAATCCTTTTTGCAGTAATTAAAAACATCTATGTAATCTCTTATAAACATTGAAATAGTAGCAGTTAAGTCAAATTTAAAATCACCATTAACATAGAGGTTAGTGGTACCACCTATAGATAAATTTTTTTCGTAAACCGCTACATTAAATCCTTTAGAAAGAAGTCGTGCTGCAAGAGACAAGCCACTGACACCTGCACCTATTATAATTACTTTCTTTTTCATTTTTGTAGCTCCTTAAGTTTTATAATACATCTAAAGATTATTGACAAAAATTCTGTTTATAATTCAAATAAGTTAAGATTTTAGTAATAAAACTACAAGAAAATCATGGTAAACTGATTTTAAGTTTTGAGAGGAGAGGATGGATATGAAATTTTGTGACACAATAGTTGGAGTAATTATCATATTATATGTAATAACATGTAATATTCTAAGCCCTACAAGACTTGATTTCACAGTGAAATATATAGTTTTAGCAAGTTTGTTGTTTGTATATCATTTTGTGAAAGTTAAATTTGAAAAAACAAAAATTTATAAAGAAGTGATAAAGTACGTGAACATATTAGCTGTTATAGCTTTTGCAGGTTTTATAATTATGGAAGCTATTATTATTGCATATCCAAAACACAATAAAGATAAAAATGATTATATAGTTGTATTAGGAGCAGGTCTTTCCAATGGAACTAATGTAAGCCTAACATTAAAAGGAAGACTTGATAAGGCAATAGAAGCTTTTAAAGAATCAAATGAAGAAAGCATGATTGTGGTATCTGGTGGTCAAGGTGGTGATGAAGATATCACAGAAGCCGAAGCTATGGAAAAGTATTTAGTAGAGAATGGTATAGAAAAAAGCAAAATCATAAAAGAAGACAAATCTAGAAATACTTATCAAAATTTCAAGTTTTCTAAGGTGAAAATTGAAGAGGACAGTAATAAGGATATAAAAGATGTTTCTGTAAAGATAGTGACAACAGACTTTCACAGCTTTAGAAGTGCAATGCTCGCTAAGAGAAATGGGTATGAAAACATTACAGTAGATGCAAGTGATACAGTTAATTATTTAGTACCTAGGCTTTATGTAAGAGAAGCATTTGCCATAGTTAAAAGCTTTGTTTTTGATAGAAATTAATAGTATACAAATATAAAAAAAGATGTACTAAGTTTATAATTCTTAGTACATCTTTCTTTAATTATGAAGTGTGGGGACTGTGGGTGTTGACTGAAAAGAAAAATTTATCCGCTGCAGAACACCCACAAAAAAGAGAAACCCCACTTACTCTTTTATATCAAAAATGCAGCTAGCAAAAGGAGCTAGGTTAATTTTTATTGAGTTAGACCACCTATTAGTTGGAACATATTGAGAATGGATAAGCTGAGGGTTTGTTATATTACAGCCTCCATATATATCTTGTTCACTATTTAAAATTTCCTTTACGCTGCACGGATTTTTAACACCAACTCTAAAATTTCTATAATTGTTTGGTGACATATTTAAAACTACAAGAAGTTTTTCTCCTTCATACATTCTTACATAAGAAATAACATTATCATCGCAATCATCAGGATCAATCCATGTAAAGGTCTTTTCAGATAATTCTTCGCAATGCAAAGCGTTATGTTTTTTATAAAGAGAAGTTAACTTTTTAAAATATTCATGGAAATAATCATGAGCAGGATATTTTTGCAAAAACCAATCAGTTTCAACATTTTCATCCCATTCTCTAAAGTGTGCAATTTCGTTGCCCATAAAGTTAAGCTTTTTACCAGGATGAGTCATCATATAAGTGTATAAAGTTCTACACTGAGCAAACTTCTGCTCATAATTCCCCCAAATCTTATCGATAATAGTTTTTTTGCCATGAACAACTTCATCATGAGAAAAGGCTAAAATATAGTTTTCATAGTAGAAGTAGCTCATAGAGAAAGTTAAAAGATTATGATTATATTTACGGTAAATAGGGTCCATGGAGAAATACTTTAATGTATCATGCATCCATCCTAAATCCCATTTATAATCAAAACCAAGTCCACCATATTCAACAGGAGCAGTTACCTTATTGTAATTACTTGAGTCTTCAGCAATAAGCATTATACCTGGGTACATTTCATTAAGACCTTTATTAAGCTTTTTAAGGAAGTTTACACCGCCTATATTTTCACCACGTTTACTGTTTCCTTGCCAATAGATAGCATTTGAAATTGCATCCATTCTAAGACCATCAATATGGTAAACATCAAGCCAGAAACTAGCAGCAGACATTAAAAAACTAACAATTTCGTTTTTATAAAAATCAAAATTACAAGAACCCCATTCACTGTTGGCAATGTCTTCATAATCATATTCATAAAGTGGAGTACCATCAAATTTAGCTAAGGAATAATTATCTCTAACAAAGTGTACAGGTACAAAATCAAGAATAACGCCTATTTTGTTTTGGTGTAATTTATCAATTAAGTACATAAGATCTTGGACTTTACCATACCTTGAAGTTGCACTAAAGTAGCTGCTTGCTTCATATCCCCAAGAAGCATCAAAAGGATATTCAGAAAGAGGCATTATTTCAACATGAGTAAAGTTATTTTCTAAAAGATAATCAATAAGCTTGTCTGCAATTTCGTCATATTTATACCAAGTGTAGCTATCTTTCTTTTTCCAAGAACCTAAATGCAATTCATATATATTAAGAGGATCATTATAGTTTTTTGTACGCTTATTCATCCATTCATCATCATGAAAGTAATCTGAGTTATTAATGTTAGTTATTATTGAAGCAGTATTTGGTCTAAGTTCACTATAAAAGGCATAAGGATCAGCTTTATCAACAACTGTTCCATCAATTTGAGTAACTCTATATTTATACATCATATTTTCTTTAGCTTCTGGTACAAAAAGACTAAGAGTGCCTAAATTATCGATTTTATTCATTCTATGAAATTCACCAGTCCACCCGTTGAATTCACCAATGACTTGAACATCTAAAGCATTTGGAGCATAAAGGTTAAAACGAACACCTGAAACTCCATTTTCATTGGTTATATGTGCTCCAAAAAATTTATAAGAATCAAAGCATTCACCATTATGGAAGCTTTTTAATATTTCGTTATTCATATTCTCTATCCCTCATTTCTGTGTGTTACCAAATTATTTATAAAGTGTACTTTTATATTATAAATACAAATGGTAAAAAAAGTAAATGTTAATTTTTTAAAATTTAAAAAAATATACATAATTTCAAAAAAGTAATCATAAGAATTATAGAAACTAGAGAAATTTATTTTAATTTTGAAGGGAGAAAATTATGGGTGAAATATGGGAGTTAAAAAGAGAAGTACATGGAACTTTGAAATTAATATCAAGTAAAAAGTATGTCTCTATGGTGAGTAATGCCTTTGATGTGGAAAGAGAAGGAGATAATGAAAATATACTGTATTTCAAAAATAAAAATATTAAGGAACACGAAAGAACTGCTTTAAGATTATTAGAACTTTGGAAGGATATTGATAAGACTGGAGAATCATATTTTTTTATAATAGACCCAGAAAAGAAATTAATAACAGCAATGTATGAAGGTAAGCTTCAGGTAATGGATATGTATACACCAAGGGGAATCAAGATATTTATGAAATATTTCTTTGTTAATACTAGTTCTATTGTATATTACTATGGGGTAACGTTACCGGAAGAATTAAAAGATAGCATTGAATTTATATATGATTACGATAAGGACAAGCAAGAACAGGTAATGGATGATTTAATAGAAAAGCTAGAAAATAAGCTTCAGGAAAATGCTGATATTTATGATGAGAAGATGAAGGATTATGAAGGGAATAGAGAGTGGTTTGAAAAGCAGGGGAACTTTTTGGATACGGAAGAGAAGTAAAATTAATTAAGAATTAATAATTAAGAATTAAGAATTAAGGAGGAAACTCTTGCAGAGTTTCTGTGAATTTATTGAAAAATCCTACGGGGATTTTTGTTTGACGGCGATGCTTTAGCATCGCCTTAATTTTTTGCTTTTCTGAGCTTTGCCGAAGAAAAGCTTCCACAATTCTTAATTCTTCATTATTAATTAAAAAGATGCTTTATCTAAGTGCCTTTGCACGTTTATAAGCCCCTTGTGTTATTTCTTTTGGGTAGCCGATATATTCTAGTATCTTTATAGCGTTACTTGTATCTATTATTCCAGGTTTTAGTTTGTAGTCAAAGCTTAGTCCTGTATTTTCATTTACGTTTTCGCTAAAGTGGTAGAAGTCGTAGTTTTCTGCTAACATTTCTGATAGTTCTCTATCATGGGTTGCTACTATGCAGATTGCATTTTTGTTATTTATGTATTTAAGTATTTCAGCAGATGATGATATTCTTTCTACAGGGTTTGTACCTCTAAATATTTCATCTATTGGACAAAATACTGGAATATTCTTATCTAAAGCCTTTAATATTCTTAAAATTCCTTCTGCTTCAGCTAGATAGTAGCTTTTTCCGGCATCTACATCATCCTTTGGACTTATAGAAGATACTATATTAAAGAAAGTACCTACATACTTCTTAGCAAGTACAAAGTTAAAGCATTGAGCTAGTAAGATATTTATGGAAAGCATTCTGATAAAAGTAGATTTACCAGACATATTTGTCCCTGTTAATACGATACCTTTATTAGTTATTGAAATAGAGTTGGCCACTGGATTTTTTAGTAGTGGATGAATACCATCTTCAATATTAACCATTACGGAATCTGTAAATGTTGGGGAAGATAAACCTTCTGTAGTAGTTTTGTAGCTAGCGATGGAAAGTAGGGCATCTAATTCACCAACAATGTAGTAAAGTTTTAAAATCTCATGTGTTTTGTCTTGTAGTTTTCCACTTATTTTGTAGTAAGTAGTTTGCTCGATTAAGAAAGGAATAGCAAGCATTTCTAATAGACCACCAAAGCTATTTATAAGCTTTAATATTGCAGTACTTCTATCAATGGATTTAAGTTCTTTTAAAATAGACTGTATTTCACCAGTATATGCAGATAGATTCTCATTTTTTAAATTACAGATTTTTTTAGCTGACGAAATTAAATTCCTTAGGTAAATTAACCCACGAGATTTAACATATTTACTTTCATAATCTGCAATTTGTACGTTGACTAGTACAGAAACTAAAAGAGCTATCATAAATCTTGGTTCTTTTAGTACTATTGCTAAGATTATAAGAGCTGGTGGAATTATGTATCCTAAGATAAAGTAAATAAAAAATTTAAGTTTACTTACTACAATATCATTAGCTAGCATTTTCAAAAGCCTATTTTCACTATCAATATTAAGATTAAAGAAAATGTTTCTTAAAATTCCACTGAGTTTAGAATCATTCTTAAGAAATTCTATGGTTTTATCTCTTTTTAATAATTTTTCTTTATTCATTAATGGATTTCTAAGTAAACAGTATAAAGAAGCTTCACCGGGAGAAGAAAAGGTTCTATCAAGTTTTCTATAGACTTTGTCCATATCTAAATCATCCCATGTTAAGTCATCTATAGTTGTATCTGTTTTCTCACTTGCATCAAAGAGTGGTCTTATATCATTAAAACTTCTTACTCTTTCTTTATTTTCATTAAGACAAGTAGAAATATATTCTTTAAATTGATTCATATTATCACATCCTCGAAAGGGATTATATCACTAAATCCATAAAATGCAATTAATGTAATATTAAGTTGAGCTTAAAATTTAGTTTAGAGAATAGAGAAGAGCAAGTGTATCTGAAATGACAGAGTAATTTATTTGGGAGTGTATTTCGTATAGCAAGAATATTTTTAGAGAATAGAGAAGAGAGAGCACTTGAAATGGCAGAATGATTTGCTTGCAAGTATATTTCTTATAGCAAAATTAATTTTTAGAGAAAAGAGAAATTTTGTTTCTGCTTTAACTTAGTAAACGAGCGTAGCGAGTTATTTCTCTTTTCTCTAGAAAAAGACTTTGTAGATGATAAAAACTAACAAAGGAAGTAATCTTAGAAACCAAGTAAACTGTATTTCTCTCTTCTCTAAAGAAAGACTTTGTAGAAGAAAAAGACTAACAAAAGAAGTATTCTTTGATAATAAATATATTGTGTTTCTCTCTCCTCTATAGAAAGATAATCTAACCAAGTTTAAATTGATCTTTGTTTACGTAGTAGCTGAATATTAAAAAACATAAATACTACTGAGAATAAAACTAGGATTAAACAATCGGAGCTTATGGCAGAAGTTCCATTTCCTTTGATAATAACTTCCTTTAGGGCACTCGTTGTATAGTACAAAGGAAATATATGTCCCAATGCATCCCAGGCTGAGGACATTTTAAATAGTCCGCATAGAAATATCTGAGGAAGAATAACTATGGGAATAAATTGTACCATCTGAAATTCGCTGTTGGCTAAGGTTGATAATAAGATTCCTAAAGTTAATGCGGACATGGCAGTTAATAAACATATTAAAAATACATAACCTATGCTTCCGGCAACAGATATATTTAATATATAAACAACAAAGAAGGTAACAACTGCTGTTTGGGCAATGGCTAAAATACTGAAGCCAAGTACATAGCCTATGATTATTTCACTTCTTCTAATTGGTGTTGATAGTACTTTTTCTAAAGTTCCGGAAGTTCTTTCGGTAAGAAAATTTATTCCGGCAATTAAGAAAACTAAGAAGAATACAATTATGCCAACTAAAGGACCACCAAAATTATCAAACTCAGAGGCATTCTCATTTCCATATACATAATTTGTTGCATATTCTGGCTCGTCAAAGGGTATATGTTTTGTAGCTAATAGGGCTTTAACATTTGCTAAACCACTGCCTTTAATGATGGATACTATTTTTTTAGAATCAGCTGCATCGCTGCCATTAACATTAATATTTATAGTAGAATTATCATCACTGAATTCTACAGAAGCTATAATATCATTGCTTTTTATTAAATCTTCTGCATCTTCTTTTTTTATATTTTTAATACTTATATCATAATCTTCATTATCCTGAAGAGCTTCAGTAAAGCTGTCTGGAGCATTTATAATTCCTATGTTGTATGATGTATCATCAGTATTTAAGACAAAATAAACCATAGTGAGGATAACGATTGGCGCTATTAGTACAAGTCCAATAGTTCTTTTATCATTAATAATTTGTTTGATAATTCTGCAGGTTAAAGCTTTAATTCTCATTAATATCACCAGCCTTACTATTATTTTGGCCAAAGTAGATAAAAGCATCTTCAATGGTTTCTGTACCTGCTTGATGCTGAATTTCTAGGGGAGTGCCGGTAGTTAAAATATGTCCGTCTCTCATCATTGCCAGGTAATCACATTTTATTGCTTCATCCATGATGTGGGTGGTAATTAAAATTGTAATGCCATTTAAGGCAAGTTTTCTTAAGCTTTCCCAGATGCTTTTTCTTATAACTGGATCAATTCCTACTGTAGGTTCATCTAGAATTAAAACTTGGGGATTAGATAAAAGAGCAATGGCTAGTGAAAGTCTTTGCTTCATTCCTCCAGAGTAGGCACTTACCTTTTTATTTAAGTGTTCTGATAAATTAACCATTTTTGCTAGAGATTTTATTCTTTCAGTCAATTCCTTTTTATCTATGCTATAAAGTTCACCAAAGAATTTTAAGTTATCATAGGCTGAAATTGTGGGATATAATGCTGCTGATTGTGCCATGTATCCTATGGAAGATAAAATTTTTATATTTGGAACCTTTTCGCCAAGTATTTTTATTTCTCCTGAATTTGCTTTTGATATGCCTGCTATAGTTTTTACAAAGGTTGTTTTTCCACAGCCTGAGGGACCTAAAAGTCCATAAATACTTCCTTTGGGAATATCTAATGATACATCAAATAATGTCTGTTTTTTACCATAAAACTTATTCACATTTTTTATGGATATTGAAAATTCAGTATTCATAATTATTAATCCTTTCCAAATGTAATTTGCATTTAACTAGTTAAATTTATACTATTAATTATATAGAGTTAAATTTATAAAGATATAGGCAATTTTGTTAAAAGTGTGGGAATGGGGAGAAATGATGAAGAAAAATCCAGAAGAAACTAAAGATAGAATAAAAGAGGCTTTTTTAAAATTATATAAAGAAAAGAGAATAGAAAAGATATCTATAGCTGAATTGACCAAAGAAGCTAAAGTTTATAGAGGCACATTTTATTATTACTATCAAGATATTTATGATTTATTAGATAACATTCAAGAGGAATTTGTAAAAAAGTCGGCTAAAATTGTTACAGAAGTAATTGAGGGATTAATTAAAGGTGATCTTGAAAATAGAATAGAAACTATTGTGAATGCATTAAAAGAATATGATGATATGCTAGTTTTGTTTTTTGTAGATAAGGTAGATATTGTTTTTATCAATAAAATCAAAAATATAGGCAAACATAAGATTATTTCAATGATGGGTATAGATGAAAGTAATTTAACTCAGGAAGTAAAATATACCCTTGAATATCTAGCTAGTGCACAGATAGGGATAATAACAAAATGGTTAGAGAATAAAAGAGATATTGAACCAGCAGTTTTAGGAAGAATAATTCAAAAAATTAATTTAAATGGGGCTATTACTTGCTTAAAGGAATTAAGAATTAAGAGTTAGGTAAATTTGAAATGACAGAATACTTTGCTTTGGAGAGTATTTTGTATAGGGAGATTAATTTAAGAGAAGAGAGAAGAGAAATTTTGTTTCTGCTTTAACTTAGTAAACGAGCGTAGCGAGTTATTTCTCTTTTCTAAAGAAAGACTATGTAGAAGATAAAAACTAACAAAGGAAGTGCTCTTTGATAACAAATATGCGTTGTTTCTCTCTTCTCTAAGGAAAGCCTTTGTTAAAGAAAACAACTAACAAAAGAAGTGTATTTTGAGAAAGTAGCATCAATCATGGTATATATAAAATTTAATCACGTATAATAGAGTGTATAAATTTTGCAGAGATAGACGTGAAAAAAAAGATTGGTGTTTTTCTTATTATTATCGTATGTATTTTGTTAACTAGTTGTGGAAATAGCGAAGTAGTAAATGAAGTATAAAAGGAGAATAATCAAGAAATACTATTAAAGGCGGAAAAGCTTAAGGATAGTTATTTTGTTGATGAAGCTATCAGTATTTTAGAAGAAAGTAATCAAGACAATAAGGATAGTGAAATTCAAAACAAAATAGATGAATATAAGAATTATAAAAACAGTTTTGTTAAGTATTCTGGAGATGTGGAGCATATATTTTTTCATAGTTTAATAGTTTATCCACAGCTTGCCTTTGATGATAAGGGACATCCTGCTAGTGGCTGTAATACGTGGTTTGTAACAGTTGATGAATTTAAAAAAATGCTGCCACAGCTTAAGGAGAGGGGCTATGTTTTAGTAGGTATTAATGATGTTAATTATTATGATTATATGAAACCAGATGGTTTTGCTGAAAAACTTGTTGTTGATGATAATAATGAAGTTTTTACCTTAGTTAAAAATATGGAGGGCAAAGAGGAGATAACAAGAGATGGTGATTTAGTTCCAATACTAGATGATTTTATAAAGGATAATCCAGAATTTTCTTATAAAGGAGCTAAGGGAACTCTTGCAGTAACTGGTTATGAAGGGGCATTGGGTTACAGGCTAGACTCGGAAAGTAGCAAAGAAGAAGCCAAGAAAACTGCTAAAGCATTAAAGGCAGATGGATGGACATTTGCCAGTCATTCCTTTACCCATAATGGTGATGGATATTTTCAAGGAGTGCAAAATTATGATAATTTACAATATGATTTTAATAAGTGGAATGAACTTATAAAGCCAATAGTAGGAGAGACAAATATATATATTTCACCCTTTGGGGCTATGCTTGAAGGAAGTAATATTAATCTTGTACCTGAGAATGGATTTGATATTTATTGTAACGTAAGTAGATTTCCAGAAGATGAGTATAGCGGCAATTTAATAATAACTCCAAGGTACAATATTGATGGCTATACATTATTTAATTGTAAAGATAGTTTAAACAAATTATTCTTTAATGCTGATGAAGTAATGACACCAGGAGTAAGACCTAATACTTTAGAATAAATATATAAAAAACCAATAGAATTTATTTCTATTGGTTTTTCTTGGCTATTTTTCTTTTTCCCAAGCAATTACTACATAGTCTTTGCCTGTTTCTTTTTTTAAAAGTTCCTCAGCATCTTGTACAGCCTTATAACCTTTTTCATCTAGGTTAGCTATTTTATAATCCATAAAATCATCACCTCATCTAAAGTTTAGACAAACTGTAGATAAAGTATACTGATAAAATATTAGTAAGTTAAGATTTCATGGCCGTCTTCAGTTATAAGTACTGTATACTCCCATTGTGCTGAAGGATAACCATCTTCTGTAAGTGCAGTCCAGTCATTTTCTTCATCAACGAAAAGGTAAGGTTCACCCATGTTAACCATTGGTTCAATAGTGAATACCATTCCTGGTACTAATAACATATCAGTTCCTTTTTTGCCTGTATGAGCAACGAAAGGATCTTCATGGAATTGAAGTCCAACACCGTGACCACCAAATTCTCTAACAACACTGTAACCGTGTTTTTCTACATGAGTTTGAACAGCTTCAGCAATATCACCTAAGAAGCCCCAAGGTTTAGCAGCTTCTAAACCTAAGTCTAAAGCTTCCTTGGCAACCTTAACAAGATCAGTCATTTGTTCATTTACATTACCAATCTTGAACATTCTTGAGGCATCTGAATAGTAACCATTATATATAGTAGAAACATCAACGTTTATAATGTCTCCGTCCTTTAAAATAACATTTTCATCAGGAATACCATGGCATATTTCATCATTTATTGATGTACAACAGCTCTTTGGGAAACCTTCAAAATTAAGTGGAGCAGGAATAGCACCATGTTCAACTGTAAAGTCATGTACAAGCTTATCAATTTCAGCAGTAGACATTCCAGCCTTTATGTTTTTAGCAACTAGGTCTAAAGCACCAGTGTTAATCTTGCCACTTTCTCTAATTCCTTCAATTTGTTCTGGAGTTTTTATCATACTTCTATCAGGAACAATATGTCCTTGTAATCTATAATGTTCAAGCTTTTCATCAAAAGCTAAATGACACTTTTTATACTTTTTGCCAGAACCACACCAGCATTCATCATTTCTGCTTAAATTCATTGTTAATCTCTCCTTTGTTTCTATAAACATAACACCATTATATAACTTTTTAAGAGATTTTAAAACAAATTTGCATTAATGAGTTAAGATTTCGACACCATCTTCTGTAACAAGGATTGTGTATTCCCATTGTGCAGAAAGCTTACCATCTCTAGTTCGTGCTGTCCAACCATTTTGTCTATCAATAGTTAAATAACGCTTACCTTCATTAATCATAGGTTCAATAGTAAAAGTCATACCAGGAACTATAAGCATATTAGTATTCTTCCTACCTACATGAGTTACTTCAGGCTCTTCATGGAAACCAATACCTACACCATGTCCACAGAATTCTCGAACAACAGAATAGCCATTTTTCTCAGCATGCTTTTGAATTGCTTCACCAATATCACCAATGAAGCCCCATGGCTTAACAGCCTTAACACCAATATCAAGACATTCCTTGGTTACTTCCACAAGTCTTCTAGCTTCGGGGGATACATTACCAATCATAAACATTCTTGAAGCATCAGAATAGTAGCCATTATATATAGTTGAAACATCTACATTGATAATATCCCCATCCTTTAAAATAACATCCTTGCTTGGTATACCATGGCATATTTCATTATTAACTGATGTACATACGCTCTTTGGGAAACCTTCAAAGTTAAGAGGGGCAGGAATAGCTCCCTTAGAAATAGTGAAATCATGTACTAATTTATCGATATCTTCAGTAGACATACCTTCCTTAATATTTTCAGCTACCATATCAAGAATAGCAGTGTTAATCTTACAGCTTGCTTTAATTCCTGCAATTTGTTCAGGTGTTCTGATAATATCTTTAGTTGGAACTATGTGTCCTTGTAATCTATATTTTTCAATTTCTTGATCTAATTCATAGTGGCATTTTTTATACTTCTTACCTGAGCCACACCAGCATAAGTCATTTCTACTTAAATTCATTTAACCATCTCCTAGTTGTATATCTACTTACTATTATATATTATTGGAAAAAACTATTGAATAGTATCTGAAAAAAGTTATCAATTATGTAATGATTTTTTGAATAATGTGGCAAGCGAAGTAAACTAATGTAACAATTTATATGCAGGAAAATATCTTAGTATAAGGAGTAATTTCTAAAAAGGAGTACTTAATGAATAAGGAAAAGATGGACTGCATTGATTGTGGAACTGAATATTGTCCTTGCAAGCTTGCAGAATCTGGTGAATGTATTCTTTGTTCGCAACTTCATGGTACATGTTTTTGTGACTGTTTAAATTGGAAAGGAGTATGTGTATTCCAAGAATTTCACAACAATGGACTAAAGGCTAAAGAAGGAAGGAAAACTTATAGTTGTAAGATAACCTTTGTTAATGAAATTGAAAAAGATTTATTAATGATAAAATTTGATGCTCCGCATAAATTAGCTCTTGATCTAGTAAAGCCAGGAAGTTTTATTTTTATAAGAACTGATGAAAATGATTTTTTTGATGTGCCAATATCTATAATGGATTCTAATGCAGATAAAAATGAAGTTACAATAGTTATTGAGGTTAGAGGAGTAAAAACTAAAAAGTTAAAGGAAGCTAAGGTTGGCTCTGAAATTGTAATTAGAGGGCCTTATTGGAATGGAGTTTTTGGACAAGATAATATAAATAAG
>JAQXTC010000004.1 GCA_029219285.1 Clostridiaceae bacterium | reverse complement strand
CCGCCAGCGTTCGTCCTGAGCCAGGATCAAACTCTCAATAAAAAGTTTAATCTGTGTCTCATAAAACTTACTAATAAAAGAATTGCTGGTTCTTAACTTATTTATTCTGTTCAATTTTCAAAGACCAATTTATCTCGTCGCTCTCAAGCGACTTTCTTATCTTATCACTGAGTTTTACTTCTGTCAACAACTTTTTTCAAATTATTTTTTAAAAACAATTTGTTCTGTTTTTGTTGACATATTTGCCTCAGCAACGTGTTTTATCTTATCACGTTTATATATTACAATCATTATTCTATTTACGATAATTTAAGATTATTAAGTTTTTACTCGTTTTTTTTAGCTTTTTCTTTAAATATCTTATAGTGACATTCCCGGCTGTGTTATCGTATTTTTTATACTATAATTAAAATAAAAAAAATGAGACTCCAAAATAAAATTGGTCGTCTCATTATTTTATTAAGCTTTAACTTAAGCATATTTTCTTTTCTTTATAAACAAAGGATATAGCTGAGATCCAATAAGTTTCTCCTCTGCCTTTATTTCTGTTCCTTTATCCGCAATTACATTATCAAGTACAGCATCTTTCTCTATAACACTATTTTGCATTATTACGCAATTTTTTAATTTAACTCCTTCACCAATAAAGACTCTTCTACCTATAATACAATTCTCTACAGATCCTTTAATATAACATCCATTAGCTATTATAGAATTAACTACATTACTATTTTTTGTGTAATGAGTAGGAGCTTCATCTTTTACTTTTGTAAATATAGGTCTCTCTTCGTTAAATATCTCTTTGCTTACTCTTCTATTTAACAATGCTAAGTTAGCATCATAAAGTGCTTTTAGAGAACTTATACATTCTAAATGTCCTGTAAATTCGTATCCACCTACTCTTAATTTATCTAAATTCTCTTTAATATATTCCTTTACTTTTCTATACATTCCACTTCGTATGCATTCATTAACTATATCCATAAATAAATAAGTCTTCATAACATACATTTCCATATTAATATTAGCCTCTTCAACTCGTCCTATATTTTCACCAATACTAACAACATCACCTAAGTCATCAAAATTTAAGACATTACAATCATCAAATGATGGTTGAGGTTTCTTTATATTTTTATAAACTATTGTGACATCTTTACCACTCTCTATATGATTGTCTAACACTTCATTATAATCAATATTACAAATCATATATGATGGCGCTAAAAGTATATATTCTTTACGACTGAATTTGAAGAATTCTTCGTTTTCTGCAAAATTATGAACATCTTCGTATTCAGGTGAATAATCTCCAAAATTAAATACTCTTAATCCATCCTTTTTTCTATTTAAATCCCATGGCTTCCCATTAGTTAAATGATCTATTAATGACCTTGACTTATTCTTTGTAAATATTCCAATACAATCTATTCCCGAATTAGTCATATTAGATAATACAAAATCTATAACTCTATATCTTGCAGCTATTGGTATAGACGCTATTGGTCTATTAACTACTAGTTCTCCCATCTTACTTTCATTTCCATCTAAATTAATTATCCCTAAACAATTATTCATTCCTCTTCACCTCTACCATAATATTCTAAACTGCTTTTACATTCTCGATGACTGTACCCATTTTTACTTCTTCTTTTGCAGCCACTATTGCTATTTCTCCATCTAAATCAATCTTACAATCTTTTCTTATAATTGCATTAGCTCCAACAATAGCTTTTTCAATAACTACATTGTCACCAATCTTTGCATTAGTCATTATTACAGAATCTCTTATTATAGTATTTTTACCAACCTGTACTCCTTGGAATAATACTGAATTCTCTACATCTCCATTGACAACACAGCCCTCTACAATAAGTGAATTTGAAACTCTAGCATTTTCTCCTACATATTGTGCAGGTCTAACAGGACTTACAGAATATATTTTCCATTCTTCATCATATAAATTTAATTTATTATTGTCCTTCAATAAATCCATATTGGCTTCCCAAAGGCTATCAATAGTTCCAACATCCTTCCAATATCCCTTGAATGGATAAGCAACCATCTTATTTCCGTCATTAAGCATAGCTGGTATTATATCTTTACCAAAATCGTTTGATGAATCCTTATTAGCTTCATCTTCCTTTAAATATTTCTTTAGTGTTTTCCAATTAAATATATAAATACCCATAGAAGCTAAAGTACTCTTTGGATTTTGAGGTTTTTCTTCAAATTCATAAATTGATAAATCCTCATTGGTATTCATAATACCGAATCTACTTGCTTCCTTCTTAGTAACTTCTATTACGGCAATTGTAGCTTCAGCACCTCTTTCCTTATGAAAATCTAGCATCTTAGTATAGTCCATTTTATATATATGGTCTCCAGATAAAACTAAAACATATTCAGGATCAGCACTATCTATAAATTCAATATTTTGATATATTGCATTAGCAGTTCCTTTATACCATTTACCACCTTTTTCTTCTTGATATGGAGGTAATATTCTTACACCACCATTCTTTCTATCTAAGTCCCAAGGTTCCCCTATTCCTATATGTGCATTTAATTCTAAAGGTTTGTATTGAGTTAATACCCCCACAGTATTAATTCCTGAATTTGCACAATTGCTTAAAGCAAAATCTATAATTCTATACTTTCCCCCAAAAGGTACAGCAGGCTTTGCTAACTTTTTAGTTAAAACTCCTAATCTTGATCCTTGACCACCAGCTAGTATCATTGCTACAATTTCTTTTTTCCCCATAAATTAATATCTCCCCTCTTAATCGTTAATTCTCATCTATACATAAATCAGTAAATATATATCCAAAAATTAATTCTTTTTTAATACCATAAAATCATGTTTCTTTAACACAATTTCCTTTTCTATACTAAGTTCATTATTTCCATCTTTATAAGTATTTAATAACTTAGTATACTTACCTTCTATTCTTAAATCTTTTATACACACTTCATTCTCAGATACATTTACAATTATCATAATTTTCTCATTACCATAAACCCTTTTTAATATACATACATCTGGATGAATATCTAAAATTTCTAAGTCTCCTCTTCTTAACGCCTTCTCATTATTTCTCACTCTTATAATTTCTTTATAAAAATCTAAAATATCTTTATTTTCTTTTCCCCATGGATAGGTTTTTCGGTTATCCGGATCCTTTCCTCCTTCTACCCCAGCCTCGTCTCCATAGAAAACTAACGGTACTCCTGGTAGCATCATTTGTAATGTTACAATAACTTTCAATAATTCTACTCTTTTATCAACAATCGTTAATATTCTTTCTGTATCATGTGTTCCAACAATATTCATGTTTGAATAAAAACTTTCTCTTGGATAATTTTCATATAGCGACATTATCCTCTTCTTTAATACATCAGATTTTATATATCCTTTTACAAAATTGATTAAATTCTCTCTTAGTGGATAATTTGTTACAGAGTCTAACTCTTTCCCAAATAGATATGCTCTTTTTTCTGAGTAACTGACCTTATTAGAAGCGTCTTCCCAGACTTCTCCTATAAGCACATTTTCCACTTTTTCTTCATTCATACTTCTTTTAATTTCTCTTATAAACTTATCAGGAAGTTCATCTGCCACATCTAGTCTCCAACCACTTGCTCCAAGCCTCATCCACTTTTTAATTATTGAATTTTTATTGTTAACAATATAATCAATATAAGTAGGTTCAAGCTCCTCTACATTAGGTTGGGTATCTATTCCCCACCATGATTCATACTCATTAGGATAATTTTTAAATCTATACCACTTGAAATACTTAGATTCTTTTGACTGATAAGCACCTAAAGAATCATAATTGCCAAATTTATTAAAATACTTACTATCTGAACCAGTATGACTAAATACTCCATCTAAAATAATTCGTATATTCCTTTTTTTTGCTTCATCACATAATAATTTAAATTCATCATTTGTTCCAAACATTGAATCTATTTTTTCATAGTTACCAGTATCATACTTATGACAACTTGAAGACTCAAATATTGGATTTAAATAAATAATACTTGCACCTAATGACTTTATATAATCTAATTTTTTTATAATTCCCTTTAAATTTCCTCCAAAGAAATCCCATCTAGCAATTTTTCCCGAATTATCTTTAATATACATTGGAGTATCGTACCAACTTCCATATATAAATGAATTTTTCTTTGGACATGTTATGACTCCATCTTCATTACCATTAAAAAATCTATCTACAAATATCTGATATATAACTCCTTCTTTATACCACTCTGGCACTTTGAATTTTTCAAATACAGTTAATTGATAAGGAATAGGGGCATAACGGTAGAATTGCCCTACTCCCCCTAATCTCTCATCATTATTTCCGTAATATCCTTTATCATAACCATCCATTAACACAAAGTAATAATATAATGCTCCTATATACTTTGAAGTATCTATTTCTACTGAATATTTAAAATATCCATGGTTTAGGTATTCTTTCTCTAATCCTAAATTAATTACATTTCCATTAGGCAGAATGAGTTCTAAAGCCACATTAATTTCTTTGTTAATTTTTATTGATAGCTTTACCTTTGTTCCAGCTTCTACAGCACCAAATGGCATTTTATAACTTATATCTTGTGAATTATAATATATATCTAATCCATCCATATAAATAGCCCTCACTATAGATTCTTATAAATTACTTCAGAACCCCATATACCTGCTGCATACTGCTCAATGGTTCTATCTGATGAAAAGATTCCTGAATGTGCTATATTAACGCCACACATCTTTTGCCAAACCTTAGGCTCTGAATATAAACTATTTATCTTTTCTTGAGCCTTAACATAAGAATCAAAATCCCTAAGAACAAAGAATTCATCATTTAAATTAATTAGACTTTCATATATACTTCTAAATCTATCTTTATCCGTACTATATTTGCCGTTAATTAAATCATCTATAACTCTTTTTACTCTTAAATCATTATTATAAATATCTATTGAATGATAGCCACCATTATTGTAGTAATCATATACTTCATCAGCATTCATACCAAAAATAACTATGTTATCATCAGTAACTTCATCCTTAATTTCAATATTTGCTCCATCTAATGTTGCAATTGTTACAGCTCCATTCATCATGAATTTCATGTTTGATGTTCCTGATGCTTCCTTCGTTGTAGTTGATATTTGTTCACTTACATCTGTTCCTGGAATAATTTTTTCTGCTAATGATACATTATAATTTTCTAAAAATACTACTTTAATTTTTTTATTAACTCTTGAATCGTTATTAATTGTTTTTGCCACTGAATTAATAAGTTCAATTATATTCTTTGCTAAATAATATCCTGGTGCTGCTTTACCAGCAAAAATAAATGTTCTTGGAATCATATCTAAATTAGGATTATCAATTAATGTATTATATAAGTGCATTATTCTAAGGCAATTCAATGTTTGCCTCTTGTATGCATGTATTCTTTTTACCTGAGAATCGAAAATAGAATTAGGATCTACAATTATGCCTTCTTTATCTAATATAGTTTTGGCTAATTGTTTTTTATTATTAAGCTTAATTTGTGCTAATCTATCAAGTACATTTACATCATTTAAATGACTTTCAAAGTTATTCAAATCAATTGGATGCTTAACAAAGCTATCTCCTATAGTGTCAACTAGTAACTTACTAAGACCTGGGTTACTCTTTAACAACCATCTTCTATGTGTAATTCCATTTGTTTTATTGTTAAATTTATTTGGATATAAGTAATAGAAATTACTCATTACCTTTTTCTTTAAAATTTCAGTGTGAAGTTTGGCAACTCCATTGACACTATGGCTTCCTACAACAGCTAAATTAGCCATTCGTATTTCACCATTTGCAATTATAGCCATGTCTGAAATCTTCTGATCTTGTCCTGGGAACTTATTGCACAAATCGTGACAATATCTATTATTAATTTCTTCAACTATCATATAGATTCTTGGGAGCAATGATTTAAACATATCAATAGGCCACTTTTCAAGAGCTTCTGACATTATTGTATGATTAGTATAAGAAACTGTATTTTTGGTAATTCTCCATGCATCATCCCATGCAATTCCCTCTTCATCAATTAATATTCTCATTAACTCTGGTATAGCTAAAGTTGGATGAGTATCATTTATATGAATTGCTATTTTCTCATCTAGAAGCTCTATATCACCACCATGCTTCTTATAATGTCTTATAATACTTTGAATTCCTGCTGAAACAAAAAAGTATTGTTGCTTTAATCTAAGCATTTTTCCATTATAGAAAGAATCTTCTGGATACAACACCTGTGATATTGACTCAACTGAATTCTTATACTCTATAGCTTTCAAAAATTCACCTCTACTAAATGATGAATAATCAAATTCATTAGAAACAGCCTCTGCACTCCATAATCTCAAAGTATTAACAACATCATTTTTATAACCTACTACAGGTGTATCATATGGAACTGCTAATACTGGCTCATAATTTACATGAGTAAAAGTCAAATTACCATTTATATAATCGACCCTTACTTGACCACCAAACTTAACTATTTCAGCTTTATTAGCTTTTTTAATCTCCCATGCATTGCCTTCCTTTAACCAATCATCAGATACTTCTACTTGTTTTGTATCCACTATTTTTTGTTCAAAAAAGCCATACTTATATCTGATTCCACAACCATTACCCGGGATATTTAATGAAGCCATAGAATCAAGGAAGCAAGCTGCAAGTCTTCCTAATCCACCATTCCCCAATCCTTGATCATGTTCTAAATCTTCTAATTTCTCTAAATCTATATTTAATTCTTTTAATGCACTTTTACATATATCTCTTAAACCTAAATTTAATAGTGCATCTCCTAATAATCTCCCCAGCAAAAACTCCATAGAAAAATAATAAACTTGTTTTTGACCTGACTTATTATTTTTCTTATTAGTTCTAAGCCAACTTCTAGATACGTAATCTCTAATAAGACCTGCTAACGCTTCATATTTTTGCTGATTGCTTCCCTCTTTTAAATCTATTCCATGTAATTCTAAAAACTTATTAACGTATGCAATTTTAAATTGTTGCTCATCTAGTGATAACATCTATTTCACCTCACTAATACTATGTTATGTCACATACACCTACTGTTTTACTTACCTGTTAATGATCTATACATATTTAAATATTCATTTGCAGATTTACTCCAACTATTATCTGAATTGATAGCATGTTGAACTATCTTATTCCACTGATTTTTATCATAATAAACATTTATTGCATATTGAATTATATTGTACATTTCATCAGCGTTAAAATTAGCAAAGCTAAATCCATTACCAGAACCATCATATTGGTTATAAGCTTGAATAGTATCCCTAAGCCCTCCGGTTTCTCTAACTATTGGTACAGTTCCATATCTTAATGCTATAAGTTGTCCAAGCCCACAAGGTTCAAACAATGAAGGCATTAAAAACATATCACTTGCAGCATATACTTTATGAGCTAAAGCATTGTCAAATTTAATATTTGCTGATACTTTACCACGATATCTATATTGTAGCCATTTAAAATGATCTTCAAAGTGCTTTTCTCCAGTTCCTACAATAACTAATTGGACATCTTGTTGTAATAATCTCTGAGATATATAAACTAATAAATCTAATCCCTTTTGCTTAGTCAACCTCGAAACTAAACCAATTATAGGTGTACTATCACTTTGATATAATCCCAAATCCTTTTGTAATTCACGTTTATTTATTATTTTATTTCCAATTGAATTTGCATCATATTGCTTATATATATATCTATCTTGACTTGGATTATATTCATCATAATCTATTCCATTAACTATTCCTCTTAATGCATTTTCTCTACATCTTAAAAGTCCATCTAGTCTTTCACCATACTGAGGTGATTTAATTTCATTTGCATAACTAAAACTTACAGTACTAATTAAATCACTATAGTTTATGCCACCTTTCATAAAGCTAACACCCTTGTCAAATTCTAGACTTCTATTGTTATATGGTTCATAATTATAACCAAATAACTCAGGTAGTATTCGTCTATCAAAGCATCCTTGGAATAAAATATTGTGAATTGAATATACTGTTTTCATTCCTGCATAGAACAAATCTTTTTTATATTGTAACCCCAAAAGAACTGGTACCATTCCAGTTTGCCAATCGTTACAATGAATAACATCTGGTTGCCAATTAATCACTTTCAACATTTCAAGAACTGCCCTATCAAAGAAAGCAAATCTCTCTGCATCATCATAGTAACCATACATACCATCTCTACCAAAATATCTTTCATTGTCTAATAGATAGTAAGTTACCCCTTCATGTTCATATTCAAATATACCGCAGTACCTTGTTCTCCACCCCACTTTAGTATAAAATGAACAAATAAACTTAAGTTTATTTTTAAATTCCCAATTTATATTCTTATATTTAGGAATAATTACTCTAACATCTACACCTTTTCTTGCTAGTTCCTTAGGTAAAGCACCAGCAACATCTCCAAGTCCACCACTTTTTATTAATGGATTTGCTTCTGCTGCTACAAATAAAACCTTCATATATGTTCTCCCTTGCCACCAAGTTACTAAATCAATTTTTTTTTTTTCTTTAGTAACTTCTATTTTTTCATTTTCTTTCTCTTTTTCTTCATCCTCTTCTACATCTTCTTCAATATTATTAATTTTTAATACTAATGTAGCCATAGGTGGTATCTTTACTTGTACTGAGTAAGGTTGATTATGGAATGGTTTCTTTTCAGCTTTAAGTGGAGTTCCCATAACCTGTCCAGATCCACCATACTTAACGCTGTCTGTATTGAAAATCTCTTCATATTCACCTAAGAAAGGAACACCTATTCTATAATCATAATAAACTTCAGACCTAAAGTTATTTATAAATATTAATGTTTCCTTTTCATCCCTACTCTTTCTCATAAATACTAAAATGCTTTGTTGATTGTTTTCAGGATCTATCCATTTAAATCCAGCACAATCATAATCTAATTGCCACATTGCTCTATTATCTAAATACAATTTATTTAAATCCTTAAAGAACAATTGTGTCTTTTTATGCATTTCATTATTTTCAATGCAATCCCACTGTAACTGCTCATATTCTCTCCACTCAATCTCTTGTCCAAATTCATTACCCATGAATGTTAATTTTTTACCTGGATGAGCCATCATATATGAAGTAAATACTCTGAGTCCAGCATATCTTTTCCATTCATCGCCCCACATTTTATTTAAAAGTGATCTCTTTCCATGAACTACCTCATCATGAGATAATGGCAAAACATAATTTTCTGCATAGTTGTACATCATTGCAAAAGTTAAATTTTTATGATGATGTCTTCTATATAATGTGTCCATTTGAACATATTCAAGAACATCATTCATCCAACCCATGTTCCATTTGAAATTAAATCCCAAACCATTGTATTCAACAGGTTTGCTTATATTAGGCCATGCAGTTGATTCTTCTGCTATCATAAGAGCATTTGGGTATTCCTTGAATACTGCTGTATTTAATTCTTTAAAGAATTCAATTCCTTCTAAATTTCCATTTCCACCATATTTATTTGGTACCCATTGACCATGATCTCTATCATAATCTAGATATAATATACTTGATACTGCATCAACTCTAATACCATCAACATGGAACTCTCTAAGCCAATATAATGCATTAGATATTAAGAAACTCTTAACTTCTGGTCTTCCTAAATCAAAATTACAAGTTCCCCAACCGGCATTATTAGCCCTCCACTCTTCGTTATATTCATAAGTTGGTGTTCCATCAAATTTATATAATCCATGAGCGTCTTTACAAAAATGTCCTGGAACCCAATCTAAAATTACTCCTATATTTTCTTTATGAAGTTTATTTACTAAGGTCTTAAAACCTTCTAAATCTCCATATCTTGAAGTTACTGAATAAAATCCTGTTGATTGATATCCCCACGAAGCATCTAAAGGATGTTCAAGAATAGGCATTATCTCAACATGAGTATAATTCATATCCTTTAAATACAATGGTAATTGTTCGGCTATTTCTTCATAAGAAAGAAATTCTCCATTGTCCTTTGTCTTCCAAGATCCTAAGTGTATTTCATAAATATTCATTGGCGATTCATAAATATTTTCACTTTTAACCTTTGTTTCCCATCTCTTATCTTCCCACTTATATTTTTTAGGTGTATAAATTATAGATGCATTGTTAGGTCTTAGCTCTGTCTTTATTGCATATGGATCTGCTTTAAATTCTAATTGTTTTCCATTTGCATCAAATATACAATATTTATACTTTTGACCTTCCTCTATTCCTTCAAAAAAACCGCTCCATAATCCATGTTCTGTAACCTTCTCTAGTTTATATTCCTCCTTAACAGTAAAGCCATTGAAATCTCCTACAATATAGACCTTACTCGCTTTTGGTGCCCATGTTGTAAATCTAACTCCCTTTTTTCTTTTTTCTGTAGTAATATGTGAACCTAAAATATTGTAAGCTTCATAATTTTTACCTTCATGAAACAAATAAGTATTAAAATCAGTTAAATCATGTTTATTTAACTTTCTTCCATACTTCACCATTCCTTCATCATGTGCTTTTTCTTCTACTTTTTTAACAGCCTCCTTTTTACCTTGAGACTTCTTGACCTTTTTTACAGAATTTACTGCAACTTTTTTTGTACTATTTTTTAAAGACTTCTTTTCAGCATCATTAGAGAAATCTAATTTAAGACTTTCTACTGTAGACTTTTCTTCAAAAGTATCAACTTCTTTTTCGACTAAAGCATCTAGTGCTGCTTCAGAAACTTTTTGTTCTGTTTTATCTAATACTTCAACACTAACATTATTTTTTGCTGTATTTTGAATTTTATTAGATTGTATTTTCTTGCTAGTCTTTTTTTTCAAAAGATATCCCCCCTCATTTCTATACCCTAATTTATAATAGAAATAAACTTCAACAAACTCCCAATTTATTCCATAAATATATATTACCAAATTTTTCAAATGATTTCATGCTTTTTTAGATATTTTTTGTATTTTTTTTATTTATTTTTTTGTAAACCTTATTATTATCAAATCATTTTTCAAATATATAGTTTTATTGTTAATTTATTACTTTTATTTATGATTTATATTATAGACAAAGTAGTCTTCCCACACTTCCTTCTTAAAATCTAAAAAAAGGAACCTTTGTCAGATAAACATATTGTTTATCTGACAAAGGTTCATAAACTACTATCTTGCTATAATTTAACATTTGGATTAATGTATCTTTTCTTTCCCTTAGTTTTTTCTTTATAGTCAATTGCTTCTTTAGGACAACTGTGAATACAAGCTAAACAAAATTCACACTTATGTTTCCATACAGGTTTTTTATCCTTAATAATTATATTGCCTACCGGACACCTTTTAGAACACAAACCACATCCTATACAACTTTCATTTACTACAAAATCATTATCTTTACAGTGGAAATTTTTAGTATCTTTATACATATAATTTGTAAAAAGTCTATCTATTATTGCATGACTTTTTTGTATTTTTATTTGTTTTCTCTCTGAAATAATATCAGATATTTCTTTTATTTTTTCTTGTTCATTTTTAAATATTTTTTCTTGTTTTCTTTGATCTTTAGCATCAAAAGCAACAATATAATTTCCAGGCATTTGTATCAAGAATCCAGACGCTAAATTAATGTTACGTTTCTCTAGAATACTTTTACATTGGTCTAACGCTCTTCCTGGTAAGCCTCCATAGTTTGCTATAGCATAAACATAAGTATCATTCGAAATATTAATTTCTTTTAAAAAATCAACTACAATTAATGGTAATCCCCAATTATATACTGGAAATATTAGTCCCACTGTATCTGCTTCTAACTTTTCCCCCTTATAATCAGTAATTTTCCTTACATTGCAAATTCCTTTAGTTTTATTTTCTATTTGCGTAGCTATATCATTTGCTATTTGAAGGCTATTACCTGTACCTGTAAAATAATAAACATAATTCATACCTTATCCCCCTAAAAGATTTAGCGACCTGTTAAGTTATATTTATTAAGCTGTTTTTTCATAAAAAACATAACAGAATCATACTTATTTACATAATTTATTTTACTCTATTAAATTTAAATTACTTTCAATTAGTCGCTATCTTTTATATATTTCACGTATAGACATACCAAACATTCT
>JAQXTC010000003.1 GCA_029219285.1 Clostridiaceae bacterium | reverse complement strand
GATATAGTTATTTATGAAGATGAAGGATTTTCAGGGGGCAATTTAGATAGACCTGAATTTAAAAAATTAATGAATGCAATCAAAACTGGTACTATAAATAAATTAATATGCTATAGACTTGATAGAATTAGTAGAAATGTTTCTGATTTTTCAAGTACACTAGAAATATTACAAGAATATAAATGTGATTTTATAAGTTTAAAAGAGCAATTTGATACTTCTACACCTATGGGAAGAGCCATGATATATATTGCAAGTGTATTTGCACAACTTGAAAGGGAAACAATTGCTGAACGTGTAAAAGATAATATGCTTGAAATGGCTAAAAACGGATTTTGGACTGGTGGTAAAATTCCTTTAGGATTTATATCTAAGAAAGTATCTACTTATGATTCTGACGGTAAAAAAAGGACTAAAACATTACTTATAGCTGATGAGAATCAAAAAGATTATGTAAAAATGTTATATGAAAAATATTTAGAATTAGGAAGTCTACACAAACTTGAAGTATATTGTACTAGAAATAATTTAAAATCTCATTCTGGAATTCTATATGAGAAATCATCATTAAAAATTATACTAACAAACCCTATTTATGTTAAAGCTAATAAAGAAGTTATTGAATATTTAAAAGAAAAAAATTGGACTATATATGGTGAATACGATAATTTGCATTCTTTATTAACTTATAATAAAACAGAGCAAAGTAAAAAGCATGGTAAATATGTTAAAGTAAAGAAAAATCCAGACGAAAGTTTTGCTGCAATTAGTAACATTGAAGGATTTATTGAACCAAAGCTATGGCTTAATGTTCAAAAACAATTTGATAAAAATAGAAATAAATTTCCTCGACTTGGAAAAACTCATAATGCTTTATTAGTTGGAAAATTAAGATGTGGAAATTGTAATAATTATATGTTAGTTCAACACGGGAAAGTTAATTCAAATGGGGAAAAAACATTTTATTATATGTGTTCGTTAAAAAGGAAATCTCGTAAAGCTCTTTGTGATATTAATAATGCTAAAGCTAAAGATATAGAAAATCTTGTTATTATGTCACTAAAGCAACTTGGTGACAATAAAAAAGAGTATTTAAATTCATTAATAAATAAAGCATCTAGTAAAACAATTAAAACAGATTATATTTCTGAAAAAGAAAAAATTAATAAAGAAATTAAATCTTTAAAAAACAAAATTGAAAAACTATTAGATATAATTGTTGAAAATGATGATAAATCTTCAATAGCTCCAATAATTGATAGAATGAAAGAGTATAAGAAAAGATCTAATGAATTAAATCAAAGATTAATTGATTTAGATTCGAATTATAAACAAAATAAATTAGAACAAATTAATTTAGAACTAATATCAGAATTATTAAATGAATGTTCATCTATTGATGTTTTCCCAAGAGATAAACAAAAATTAATAATAGACAATTTAATTGACAATATATATTGGTATGGAGATGGCAAGAGAGGTGGCAAAATCAAAATCAAATTTGTTGGTTCTGATAATAATGGAAAAGAAATAGATATAAATTTAAAGTTGCATAATGGTTCATCTAGCATGTGCAAGGTATACAAAACTGCAACTTTTAAAAATATATTTAATGATATTGTTAATAAAGCTGATTATAGCAATTTGCCCGAAAATTCAATTAAAGAAAAAATTTATAAGTTAAGAAAAATTAATAATCTAACTTTGAAAGAATTTTCCAAACTAACAAACGTGCCTTATTCTTGTATATGTAAATATTCATTAGGATATAATGCTTCTTCAAAAAATTTATTAAAAATAATAAATACTTTTGATTTACCTAAAACATATTTTAACATAAAAAAGGACTAGGTTAATTCCTAGCCTTTTAATTAATACTTAAGACAACTATTAATGGTGCTCCTAAATAATTCTTATTTTCATTTATTATACCCCATCCATTAACTTGTTGGCCCTTAGATAGTTTTTTGTCTCCTGAAGTTCCTATAGTACATATATAATATCCATTATCTACTTTGTATTGAATCATGTATACATTAAATACATCTACACCACTTCCATCTAATGCTCCACTTCCAATAGCATCTGCCATTACTGTTCCCGAAAAAGATACATTTTTACCAGTATATTGACCGTTCATATAATTTTTCCAGTTTACTTGTGATTCAAATATATTAATTTCTTCAGTATAATTATTATCATTATCTTTATCATTATCTTTATTAATTTCAATGCAAGTATTGGATGATACTATTATTATCTGCAAATTCTTTTCTTTAGATTTAGATAATCTCCCTCTGTCTATAGATAATTGATCTCCTTTTTTTATTGTATCTCCATTTTTGTCTACTCCTTTATTGTATGAAGGTTCTATAGCAAATGTTTTTCCTTTGTAGTCTCCATTTAATATTGTAGCTTTATAAATTATATAACCTAATGTCTTTTCTTTAACAACATCTTTAACTTCTACATCAAAATTATAAATATCTTTTTCAGCACAATCGTTTACTACTTTTGTATTATTGTTTTTTTGATTTGCCTTACATCCTATTATTCCAAATACTAGCATAAAAACTAATGACACGCTTATTATCTTCTTCATTAATATACACCTCTGTACTTATTCTTTTTATCTTCCATATCTTTCTCATATTTTTGTCTCTTATATTCTAATGATTTTACAATATTCTTATTAGCTTTATAGCTAGAAATACTTGTTGCGAAAAATATTAACATCGCAACAGTAAGTATTCCAAAGAAAAAACTTCCACAACATGCAATAAACATACAAAAACATACTAAAATAGAATAAGTGATTATAGCATTTCTACTCTTTTTTGTACTATCCTTAGCATTACTTAATGAAGAATAGTCAAATGCATTAGAAGTATTATTACCTGAACTTAATATACTATCTATACTAGTAGTTGTTTTATTATAAACCTTATTATATATGGCCTTTTTAGGATTGTTAATATATCCCATCCCCTTTTTGCCATATAGAGGATTTATACTGGATTTTATTTCTCTTTTTATTCTACCAGTAGTCCTTGCACTAATCCTTTTATTTATACTAGGTGTTCTAATTCCGATTTTCATTACACAACCCCTCAACTTTATGTAAATTTTATGTATATTATACAACTTAATGGTAATAATGTAAAAGAACAATTTATCAATTACTTTCTTATTAATATAAAAAGGATAGCACTATTTTGTACTATCCTTTTCTATAACCCTATCTATTAACTTCTTATTCTCTTCTGTTAATT
>JAQXTC010000002.1 GCA_029219285.1 Clostridiaceae bacterium | reverse complement strand
ACAATAGATACAAGCTCTGACAGAGATATAAAGAAGGCAAAACTAGTTGCTGATAACCTTAAGGGTGAAAATACAATCAAGATAAGATCAAATGGAAAAGCAGTAAAAATATTTGGAATAATAACAAATTAAATATTGAGTATTAAAAAAAGCTTGAAGAAATTTATTTAATCTAAGTATATAAATTTTCTCCAAGCTTTTTTTATATAAAAAATAATATGAAAATTACGAAAGAGTATAAAAATGAAAAAAGTCACTTGTCTTATAAAATAAATTATAAAATAAATTATAAAATAAATTGTAAAACAATTAAATAATTGCAATACAATATGGCTTAAATTGTAAAAAGATTTTGCTTCTAAATTTGACAGATAAAAAACATGATTGTATTATTGTGAAGTAGTAGGAAGTATAAACGATAATATATAGAATTGTTTATAAAATTTTAAATAAAGAATATGAGCAATTTCGACAATATTTGAAATTTTGCTAATATAATGATACAGAATATATAAAATACATAGGAAGAAGGGTATAATCATGAAGATTCCATTTTCTCCACCAGATATAACTGAGTTGGAAATACAAGAAATTGCAGAAGCATTACGTTCAGGATGGATTACAACAGGACCAAAGACAAAAAAATTTGAGAAAGAAATAGCAGATTTTTGTGAAGTAAACAAAGCAGTATGCTTAAACTCTCAAACTGCATGTGCAGAAATGGCACTTCGTCTATTAGGTATAGGAGAAGGTGATGAAGTAATTACATCAGCTTATACATATACAGCATCTGCATCTGTTGTGTGTCATGTAGGAGCTAAACTTGTTCTTGTAGACACACAGAAAGATTCACTAGAGATGGATTATGAAAAATTAGCAGAAGCAATTACAGATAAGACAAAGGCAATTATACCAGTTGATTTAGCAGGTATACCTTGTAACTACGATAAGGTATTTGAAATTGTAGAACGTAAAAAGGAAGTATTCGTTCCTAAAACAAAAGTTCAAAAAGCTATGGGAAGAATAGCAATATGTACTGATGCAGCACATGCTTTTGGTGCTAAGTTAAAGAACAAACCAGTAGGATGTATCGGAGATTTTTCATCTTTTTCTTTTCATGCAGTTAAAAATTTAACTACTGCTGAAGGAGGAGCTTTAACATGGAAAAAGATTGATGGTATAGATGATGAAGAATTATATCATCAAGCACAGCTTTATTCTTTACATGGTCAATCAAAAGATGCTCTAGCAAAAACGCAGCTTGGAGCATGGGAGTATGACATAGTTGGAACATGGTACAAGTGTAATATGACTGATATAATGGCAAGTATTGGATTAGCTCAAATGAAAAGATATGATGGTTTATTAAAGAGACGTAGAGAAATTATTGAAAAATATAATAGTGCATTTAAGCAATTAGGAATAGAAGTATTAGATCATTATACAGAAGAACATCAATCTTCAGGACATTTATATATTACAAGAGTACCTGGTATAACATTAGAACAAAGACAGGAAGTAATAGTTAAAATGGCTGAAGAAGGAATTGCTTGTAATGTACATTACAAACCACTTCCAATGATGACTGCATATAAAAAACTTGGATTTGATATTAAGGATTATCCAAATGCATATAAAATGTTTGAAAATGAAATTACGTTACCGCTTCATACAAGACTAACAGATGAAGAAGTAGATTATATAATTAATAAGTTTAGCACTATTGTTAGAGGTTATATAAAATGCTAAAGAAGTGGAATGAATTACCTGATTATATGCGCAATGATGAAGTTAAAAAGTATTATGATATTTTAAAAAAAAAGCAAATTAGTTTAGTTATAAAAAGGATTTTTGATATTATTATTTCATTTATTATGTTAATTATTTTATCTCCTATTTTTTTTATTTTAGCAATAGCAATCAAGCTTGATTCTCCAGGACCAGTATTTTTTAGGCAAGTACGTGTTACTCAATATGGAATGAGGTTTCGTATTTTTAAATTTCGTACAATGGTAATGAATGCTGAAAAACTAGGAAGTCAGGTTACTACTCAAGGAGATTCAAGAATTACACGAGTTGGTAAAATTATTCGTAAATATCGTCTTGATGAAATTTGTCAGTTAATAGATGTTTTACGTGGCACAATGAGTTTTGTTGGAACAAGACCAGAGGTACCTAAGTATGTAGAACAGTATACAGATGAAATGACGGCTACATTATTACTTCCAGCAGGTGTTACATCTGAAGCAAGCATATTCTACAAAGATGAGGATAAGCTTTTAGCTAATGTAGAAGATGTAGATTATGAGTATGTTAATAAAGTTCTACCTGAAAAGATGAAATATAATCTATACAGTATTAAAAAGTTTGGATTATTTAATGAATTAAAAACTATGATTAAGACGGTTATTGCCGTTGTTAGATAAGGAATGGAATTTATGAAGAAATCAAAAGATAATAGAAAACCCTTGATAGCTTTAATAACAAATCATGATGATGATGTTTATTGTTTCCGTAAGGAGATAATTGAAGGACTAAAAGATGCTGGATATGATGTATTGATTTCATGTCCATATGGTGAAAAATTAGAATTAATGAAAGATATTAAATTTTATCATGATGATTCAAAAATAGATCGTCGAGGTACAAATCCTATTTCGGATTTTAAACTTTTTCTTCACTACCGTAAGATGATGAAAAAATACAGACCTGATGTAGTATTGACATATACTGCGAAACCTAATACCTATGCAAGTATTGCAGCATCTAGTTTAGAAATTCCATATATTAATAATGTTACAGGACTTGGTAGTGTACTTAATATGGGAAAGTTAATGCAAAAATTTGTGTTAGCGTTGTTTAAATTTGCATTTAAGAATTCATCATGTGTTTTTTTTCAGAATGCAGATAATATGAATCTTGCAATTAAACAGGGGTTAGTACATGGATATCACAAATTAATACCTGGTTCAGGAGTAAATATAGATAGATTCGCAATACAACCTTATCCGAATGGTGGAAATGGTATTATAGGAAATAAGATTGTATTTAATTATATAGGGCGTGTGCTACATGATAAAGGCGTTGATGATTATATTGAAGCAGCTAAAATAATTAAGAAAAAATATCCGAATACAGAATTCAATATAATTGGTTTTATTGAACCAACAGAACAACATTATGAATCTGAACTACAAGAATTAGAAAAAGAGAATATTGTAAATTATCGTGGACAACAAAAAGATGTAAAACCTTTTATTGAAAGAGCACATGCAATTATTCATCCATCAACATATGGTGAAGGCATGAGTAATGTTCTTTTAGAAAATGCAAGTTCAGGTAGATTTATTATTACAACCGATAATCCCGGATGTAAAGAAACAGTAATAGATGGAGTTACTGGCTTCTTATATCATGGAGGTAATGTAATTGAATTAGTTGAAAAGACAGAAAAGTTTTTAGCCATGGATAATGAAAAACGATGTGAAATGGGCACTAAAGGAAGAAACTATGTAAAAGATAATTTTTCGAGAGAAATAGTTAAAGAAGCATATATTGAAGTGATTAGGAGAATATTAAATGCATAGAAAGATTAGCAATATTGTTAGTGTATTACATTCAATTTTACGTTTTTGTTTATTAAAAATATTACATTTTGGCGATTTTTCATTTCAAGGAATTCAAAGATTTTCGCCTAATGTAAGTATTGAATTAGAAAAAGGCGGTAAACTTACATTAGGAAAAAGAGTGCGAGCTCATAGTGGAGTGAAAGTTAAAGTTCGTTCAGGTGGAAAGTTAAATATAGGAAAAGATGCATCTTTTAATTATAATTGTATGATATTTTGTCACGATAGTATAACAATTCAAGAAGGCGTAGAGTTTGGACCAGGCGTATTGGTTTATGATCACGATCATGATTATAAAACAAATGGTGGAATAAAAGAAGGAAAATTTGTTTGTAGTCCAGTTGTAATTGGAGCAAATTCTTGGATTGGTGCTAATACTATTATTTTAAGAGGAAGTGTAATAGGAAAAGATTGCGTAATAGCAGCTGGAAGTATAGTTAAAGGAAATGTTCCAGATGGTACTGTATTTATTCAAAAACGACATTCTGAAATAATTAAGAGTGAAGAAAAATAATACTTATAATAAATTGGAGTTGAGAGAATGAGTATATTTATTGCATCAGAATTTAGATGTACGATATTTGAGGGTAAATATTATTTGGCTCCTAAGGCATTTACTATATACAAAAGATATGCAGATGTTTTCGGAGATGTAGTTTTATGTTGCCGTTTCGAAAAAAAAGATAAATTAATGAAGGGCTATAAAGAAGCAACTTTTGTGAAAAAAACAGTTCCAATCAACAGCTTATATGAGGTTATGTTAGGCAAATATAAAGACATAATGACAAAAGAAATAAAAAATTGTGATTTAGTTATTGCAAGAATTCCATCAATGATTGCATATAGAGCTGCAGATTATGCTAAAAAAATAGGTGTTCCTTATTTGGCTGAATTAATGGGTGATGCATGGGATAGCTATTGGAATCATGATATGTTTGGAAAATGTGTTGCTCCATATATGGATTGGAAAATGAAAGGAGTAGCATGGCAAGCAAATTATTCAGTATACGTTACAGAAAAATATTTGCAAACAAGATATCCTTGCAAAAATAAGGGAATTAATGCTTCAAATGTTGTAATAAAAAATATTGATGATAGTGTATTAAAAGAACGTTTAAAAAAAATCACAAAAATGGATAAGGGAAAAATTTCTATGATGACAACAGCAGCAGTTGATACACGTGCTAAAGGTCAGCAATTTGTGATAAAAGCGATTAAAGGATTAAAAGAACAAGGTGTTGAAGTCACATATTATTTAGCAGGTGGTGGCGATCAGAGTTTTTTAAGAAAGATTGCATTAAATGAAGGCGTTAAAGATAATGTAGTATTTTTAGGTGAATTAACAAGAGATGAAGTTTGCAAATATTTAGATTATGTTGATGTCTATGTACAGCCAAGTTTACAAGAAGGACTCCCTCGTTCAGTGATTGAAGCAATGAGTAGAGGATGTCCATGTATTGGCTCAAGGACAGCCGGCACACCAGAACTTATAGAAGATAAGTTCATATTTAATAGATCATCAGTAAAAGCTATAGAGTCTTCAGTGATTAAGCTTTTATCAGCAGATTTAAATGAAGTTGCAGAAAGAAATTTTAACTTTTCAAAAAGATATACAGAAGAAATTTTGAATGAACGACGAAACGAATATTTTTACAAGATCAGAGAAAAAATAAAAAACAATACAATATAAAGGATGAGTTTTATGATAGAAGATTTATCAATAGTTAGGACAAAGCAGTCAGTTTATGAAATTGTAAGACAAAAAATCCTATCTAAAATCACAGTAAATAATAGAAAAAAATTAAATAGTTTTATGCGCGAAAATGTACATGATAAAGATTTTACGATTATAGCATCTTTTTGTGGTGGAGGTACATTGTACCATGATATGGGAATGAAGTTTTTATCTCCAACTATTAATTTAGCGTTTGACGGAAAAGATTTTTGTAACTTTTGTGGGGATCTGGAAAATAATTTAAAACGAAAAATTACTGAATATAAAACTGATAAGGATTCTTATCCAGTTGGAAGAATTAATGATGAAATAGAAATTCGTTTTGTACATTATCATACATTTGAAGAAGCGGTAAAAAAGTGGAATGAGAGGGTTAAGAGAATAAATTATGAAAAGATATTAATCATGGCAACAGATAGAGATGGAATGAATTCAAAAGAGTGTATGGAAGCATTTGATAAGTTGCCATATAAAAAGATAATGTTTACGTCTAAAAAATATGATTATGACTGGGCTATATATTGTCCATGCTTTAAAAATAAAAATAGTGTAGGAGTTATGACTGGGATTGCAGATATAGCTGGTCATAGATTCTATGAAAAATATGTTGACATGGTGGAAGTGCTAAATTCTTTTAGTTAGTGATTTCCATGTAAAAGTAGATAAGATTGAGGTACATATGAATAAAAAAATAACTAAAGAGAACAAGTTGATTTTATGTTTTTCAATAATAATAAGTGGGTTAATTCTTTTTGCAAGCTCTGATAATGCAGTGATAATACATATAGTTGCATTATTACTTTTAGTGCTGACTGCTTGCATTTTAGCTAAGTTTGATATATATCATCCATATGTATGGTATAGCTCATTCTTTTTTATATATTCTAGTGCATATCCAATATTATATTTAATAGGATATTCAACACAATATTGTTACTCAAAAGAAATAATGATTTATCAATATATTGCTTTGTCAACAATTCTTTTGGTTCTTCCATCATATACAATATCATTTGAGAATCCTAAAAATTTTACAATGAGTAAAGATACTTTTCTTAAAATTGTTGAGAATTTTGTTTTGGCATATATTTTAATTGCCTTATATGTGATATTAAAGGGAGCATATCCAAATAAGAGAGCGATATACGCTAGCGGAAATATAATTTTATATATTGCCTTTTCAATAGCATATTTTGCAATATTATTGTATTGTTATGTGTTGTTCAAAAAATTTAGTATATCTGATAATAGATATCTTGGTACGATTGTAAAATTTGGTGTGGTTATATGTTCTTTTGCTATAGTAACTGGAGAGCGTGATTATATGTTTACCTTTATACTACTTACTTTCATAATTCTTTTTTACTTTAAGAAGATACATAAATGGCAGCTAATTGCATTAGTACCTCTTGGTATTTTACTTATTCCGATTTCAAATATGTTTAAATATTACATATTAAGTGGAAGGGTCAATGGTACACTTTCTACGAAGAATTTACTTGGAGAAGTACTAGATGGAGAGTTTATCTCAGCAGGAAGAAATCTACAAATACTTGTATCTAATAATTGTAATAACCTTTTTAAAGGAAAAACATTATTAAACGATTTTATAAGAATATTTTATGATACAGGGTATTCAAATCAAACCTGGTTTAATCATACATTTTTTGCCTCAAGTCAATCAACTCAGTATGGATTTACACTTGTAGGTGAAGGGTATGTAAATGGAGGAATACTAGGAATTATTATAGTATTTTTAATATGTGGTTTATTATTAAGAGCATTATATATAAATGCAAATAAAAATATTTATTTTATGATAATTTACTTATATATGATTCCGTTATTTATTTATTCAATAAGAGCAGATTTAGCAAATACTTTTTCGCCATTGATAAAATATGCTATTATGGGTACTCTTTTGATTTGGATTATCAATCATATTGTATTTAAAGGAAAAGGAAGAAAAAGTAATGAAATTATCTAAAAAATATTGGATTGCAATTTTATGTAAAGTAATAGTAATATTAAGCACCTTATTTATTTCGATTTTTATTAATAGAGGGTTAGGTGTTGAAGTTAAAGGTGAGTATGCCTATATAATTAATATGGTTGAGATGCTATATATATTTGCAGGAGTTGGGTTGGGACAATCTTATTCAACGTTTAAAAGAGAAGAAGGATCAAATAACCGTAATATATTTATACTTCTATCAGTAGCACAAGGAATTCTTGTACTTATTATTGGAGGAATTCTATGTAATATAGTAAAAATAAATTACGGAATTATAATTACAATTTTGACTGCATTAGCAGTTGTTCGAGCTAATGTGACTGTTATAGCTGTAATAGAGGATAGTATAAAAAGAAATATAATAGCAACAGCTATTAATGTGTTTTATTTATTATTATTAATCATTTTATATGTTATGCAAAAATGTGATTTTAAAACAGTAATAATATGCTATGGCTTGAATGAAATAATTAGAAGCATAGTTTTTATGTATAGTTATAAGATGTCACCACGATTAGAAAATGTTTCGTTTAATAAATTAAAAAAAATCTATAGTATAGGGTTAATAACTATGATTGTCACATTGTTGATTTCAGTGAACTACAGTATGGATACAATAATGTTAAATCATATGACTGACAACTATAATGTTGGTATTTATAGTGTGGCTGTAACTTTTTCAAATATGTTTTTATTGATTCCAGATGCTTTTAAAGAGGTATTATTTG
>JAQXTC010000001.1 GCA_029219285.1 Clostridiaceae bacterium | reverse complement strand
ATAATGCTTAATACCTTTAACTTTTATATAAGTTTCATCAGCAGAGAGTATTTTAGAAGGTTTGTAATCAAAAGTATCAACAAACGGCTTAATAACAGCAGCTGCTGTTAAAGCATATTTAGCAACCATAGTATGAGATATATTTATACCATGAACTTCTTTTAACGCGTGAGCTGTTTGCCTTGTAGAAAGCTTAAGGTTGACATTATAAGTTAAGCATAATCCCATTATGTGAGGATTGAATTTCTTAAAATTAAAAGCAGTTGCATGTTGTGAAATCTAAATATTTTAGGTAGTTTATCAACTTTGAATTTCTGATATTCCGGACTGTTTGAGTCATCAAACTTCATTTGTCCAAGAGGTATATTTTTAGAAATAAATAAAAGCAAGTTATAAATAATTTTAATTAAATATTGATTATATGTAAGTAAATAAGTTATAATTGAATCCACAATAACGACATCCTTTCGCGTTTGATTTGGTTTGTGAGAGATTCAATTTTAACATGAAATTAGGGGGTCGTTGTTTTTTTATGCAAAAAACTCGCGAAACCTTGATTTTATAGATATTTTTTAAGAAAAGAGTGTAAAGAAACTTTACACTAACAAAAAAATAAGGGGGGGATAAGATTGATTAGTGTGGAATTATTATCAGAGGAAAACTTCAATGCTAATTCTTTAGATGAATACGAAAGAAGACATGATGTAAAAAAAGTATATCGCAAAAGGGGAGCTGAATATGTGCTTGTTGACATGCCATATATTGAAGATTGGAGTTTGGAGGAGAAGCGTGAGATAGCTAAGAAAATCAGTGGTAAAGATTATATATCATATATTGCTTTAGATAAGGGAAAAGTCGTGGGCTTTATGGGTCTTAAGAAGAAGCTTAATGGTGATTATATGATATTGGATGAAATGTATGTTTCGACGCCATGCCGAGGGGAAGGAATAGGCAGAAAGCTTTTTAATTTTGGAAAAGCAGAAGCCAAGAAGGCAGGCGCTAAGGCTTTATACATATCAGCTTGCTCATCGGAGGAAACTATTGCTTTTTATAAAGCCATGGGAGCAAGTCTTACTGACAAGCCAATAAAAGAAATGGCTGAGAAAGAGCCATGTGATTTACAGATGATATGCAAAGTTGAATAAAGCATGTTTATGTAAATAAAATTTATATTTAGATAGGGGAAAAGTAAAATGACAAGATTGAGTAGTTTTGTTGAGAAATTAAAAAATAAATATGGAGATAAAGTAGTTGTAAAAAAGAGCAAATATAATGATAAAATGCTTTCCAAAGTACCTAAACCATTGAGAGAATTTTATAGTGAGTATGAAAGTTTAGAAATGCCATTTGGGATGATTAGTTCTATAGAAATTGATTTGAGAGATTCACAAGCGGAACCATTTAAGAGTGAAGGATGGTTTTCATTTGGTGAAGACGGTTATTTTTCTTTTTGGTTATGCGCGTATACACCCGATAGTGAAGGTAATATATTTGCTTCGTGGGATCATGACATGGAGGATACTATTGAAGCTGAATACAGTAATATAGTAGATTTTTTAGAAGATATGCAAGAGTTATATGAATTCAACAAAACAGATGGGTGGGATATATAGCTTATACTTAATTGAATTAACAATGTTAAATTTTTACTAAACTATTATATCATAAAAACATAGGGGAGTAGGGATTAATATGAAGGGACTTGAGAAAATGAAGAAGAAAAAGTTTGCCTTGTTATTTATTATATTTTTGATAATTATCTTAGCTTTTGTTAGTGGCAATAGATAAAGTAGAAAAAGACTGTGCCGCCGATTTAATTATTTACGGTAATATTTGTACAGGTGATGATGAAAATTCAAATGCTGAAGCAATGGCCATTAAAGATGGCAAGATATTTTATATAGGAGATAAGGCTAGGGCAGAAGAGTATAAAAATGAAGCAACGGAAATTCTGGATTATAGGGATAACTATATTATTTCGGGTTCCAAGGAAGATGTTAGTAATATTGTAAATGCCAAAAGGGAAATTAGAAGTCTTATGGTTGGGCAAAGTGCTAATTTTATTATAATTGATAAGTATAACGTTCCTATTAAAGTTTTTACAAATGGCAAGCTAATATGTGAATCTATAAGCTAATTAATATAAATAATATTTTAAAGAATAAAAATGGTAAAAAATTCATAATAATATATATAGAATAAATTACAAAGTAGGGGTGAGTAAGCTGGAGTTTCAATTTGATTTTAATGTGACCAAGGATGGAGTTTTAAGATACTACTATTATTACTTAAAAAAAGCAGGTTACAGAAAATGTCAAAGCACAAAAATGAGAATCATATCTTTATGTGCAATTATTCTTACTTCAGTGATAACATCTTTGCTATTGAAATTTACTTTAGCAGAAATTTTGTTTGTTACTGCTTTTTTGATACTTTTTTTATGGATTGTCATTGATAGTTCACTAATGTTTATGACAAGGATTATATTTGAAATTGCTTATAGAAAAGCTAAGTTTAATCAAATAACAGAAAAGAATATGAGTTTGAAAGTTAATGAAAAGGAATTAATAATCGATAATGGTACTGATGTTGTAACTCCTATAGGGGATTGGGAAGTTATACTTATTGATGAAAAATATATTTTCCTTCAAGGAACAAATAAGGATTTAATTATATTACCCCTTGAGAAATTTAAGAATAAAGAGGAAACTGAAAAATTTTTAGAATTATTTGATGAAGAGAATTTGAATTAATGTGCAGGTTGAATATTGCAACCTGCTTTTACATTTTCATCCACAATGTAATTGACAATGAATCTCAATAATGATAAAATAATTTTGGTTATTAACCAAATGAGTTTTTTTGCAAAGGGATGTGAAGGATGAAATCATTAAATAAATTAAAATATAAAAATACATTAAATGAATTAGAAATAGGCAAAACAGCAGAGATAATTACTGTAGGCGGAGAAGGATCACTTCGTCAGCACTTTTTGGACATGGGAGTAATTCCTGGTGCTAAGATAACTTTTATTAAATATGCACCTATGGGTGATCCTATGCAGTTTCAGATCCATGGCTATGAACTTACATTGCGTGTGGCTGATGCTGAGAAAATTGAAATTGGCAATATTAGGCCGGCAGAGAAAAAGAGTGAAAGTCAAAGATTAGTAAATGTTGAACACCCTGGTCTTGGAGAAGGCGGAAGGTATCACGTAAAAGCTGATGAACATCCTTTACCAGAGGGCGAAAAGTTAACCTTTGCCCTTGCAGGAAATCAGAACTGTGGTAAGACTACATTATTTAATCAGCTTACTGGTTCTAATCAACATGTAGGTAATTTCCCTGGTGTTACTGTTGATAGAAAAGATGGTGTTATTAAGGAGCATAGTAATACATTAATTACAGATTTACCGGGAATTTATTCTATGTCACCTTATACGAGTGAAGAAATAGTAACAAGACAGTTTATTCTAGAGAATAATCCTAAAGGAATAATAAATATAGTAGATGCTACTAATATTGAAAGAAATCTATACCTTACAATGCAGCTTATGGAGCTTGATATTCCCATGGTTTTAGCATTAAACATGATGGATGAGGTCAGAGAAAATAATGGTTCAATATTAGTTAATAAAATGGAGCAAATGCTTGGTATACCAGTTGTACCAATTTCTGCAGCTAAGGGTGAAGGGATAAGTGAGCTTGTTGACCATGCTTTACATGTGGCCAAGTATCAAGAGCATCCAGGCAGACAGGACTTTTGTAGTGCCGATGATGAAAGAGGTGCAGTTCATAGATGTCTTCATGGCATTATGCATCTTATTGAAGATCATGCTAAAGAAGCAGGAATTCCTTTACGTTTTGCAGCTACTAAGCTTGCTGAAGGGGATAAGTTAATTTTAAAGCAGCTTAACCTTACTGATAATGAGCAGAAAATGCTTGAACATATAATTGTGCAAATGGAGGATGAAAGAGGTCTTGATCGTGCAGCTGCTATGGCTGATATGAGATTTAGCTTTATTAAAAAGGTATGTGATAGTACTGTAGTTAAACCAAGTGAAAGTAAGGAACATGCTAGAAGTGTTAAAATAGACAAGATTTTAACTGGAAAGTATACAGCAATACCAGCTTTTGTGGCAATTATGGCTTTGGTATTTTGGCTGACTTTTAATGTTATAGGTGCTGGTCTTCAAGATTTACTTGCCTTAGGAATTGATGCTTTAACTGATGTTGTAGATGGATTTTTAACATCAATTAATGTTAATGAAGTAGTTCATTCTTTAGTAATTGATGGTATATTTAGTGGCGTTGGTAGTGTCCTTAGCTTTTTACCAGTTATCGTTACCTTGTTCTTCTTCTTATCTTTATTAGAGGATAGTGGATATATGGCGAGGGTTGCCTTCGTTATGGACAAACTACTTCGTAAAATTGGTTTATCAGGTAGAAGTATAGTACCAATGCTTATTGGTTTTGGATGTACTGTACCAGGGGTTATGGCTAGTAGAACCTTGCCTTCTGAAAGAGATAGAAAGATGACTATATTAATGACTCCATTTATGAGTTGTTCGGCAAAAGTTCCTATATATGCTTTCTTTACAGCAGCCTTTTTCCCAAAGCATGGAGCAATTATCATGATAGGATTATATTTTATCGGTATCATAACAGGTATTTTAATGGCGCTTTTAATGAAGGGTAGCATGTTTAAAGGTGAGCCAGTACCTTTTGTTATGGAACTGCCTAATTATCGTATGCCTGGACTTAAAAATGTAATGCAGCTTTTATGGGAAAAGGCCAAGGACTTTTTACAAAAGGCATTTACAGTTATTTTTATAGCTACTATAGTAATTTGGTTTTTACAAACTTTTGATATACATATGAATGTAGTGGAGGAATCTAAAGATAGTATTCTAGCAGTACTAGCAGGAGCAATATCACCAATATTTAGTCCACTTGGATTTGGGGATTGGAGAATTTCCACTTCATTAATTACAGGATTTATGGCTAAGGAAAGTGTTGTTTCTACCTTAACAGTTTTATTTGGTACTACTCAAGGTATTTTAGAAGCAATTACACCAATAGCAGCAGGAAGTCTTTTAGTATTTACGCTTCTTTATACACCTTGTGTTGCGGCTATTACGTCTATAAAGAGAGAACTTGGTGGCAAGTGGGCAGTTTATGTTGTTACTGCGCAGTGCGCTATCGCCTGGCTAGTTGCCTTTGCTGTTAAGATGATAGGATTATTGTTTGGAGCGGTGTAAAATATGAATATACAAAGTATTATCATACTTCTTATTGTGGTTTTTGTTTTCCTTAAGGTTTGCTTATACGTATTTAAAGGTAGCAAAAACTCTACAGGTTGCAGTGGCTGCTGCAGCTCATGTAGAAGTTCTTGTGATGTAAAGAATAATGATAAATAGTAACAAAGTGCAGATTGATTATATCAATCTGTATTTTTTATGGCTAAAAAAAGGACTAAAGTCCAATATTAATCCTCAAGAAAATAGAGTAATATTAAGTATAGTAAAGCACAAAAAGATTAATAGGATGAAGTTTTTAGGGGGACAATATGAAAAAGTTTAGAGATATTTACATAACTATTGTAGGACTAGCAGCTTTTTTTGCCGTAGGAGAAATCTTTGAAAAAGGTGAAATCATGAAAACTATACAGGCATTTTTAATTTGGGGTGTAGGTTTTGGCGTGATTTTAACTATTTTCTTTTTTTTAGTTATAGAGTTTATCTGCAAGATAGAAAAGTCAGAAAGAGCTAAAAGTGATGATAGGTACATAGAAGGAAATTCAATTAAATATAAAAAGGAGAAGAAGGGATTTAGAAGTCTAATTTCAGAGTATTATTCATATGGAATATCTGTTATAGCAATATGCTGGGGATTACAAATATTCTTTGGGAGATTACCAAGGGTCAATGGTATTAATAAAGCTATTTTTACAATTATTATATTAATGATTATCAGTGTTATTATAGCTTATGGAAGAGGTGCACTACATATTCATTTTTCAGATTATAGTGAAAAATTAAGAACTATAGTGAGAATAACTGTAGATGTTTTAGCATTTTTAATTAATCTCAGTAGAAATGGATATAGATTTAGAATGATAACTTTTTTGTTAACTTTAGGTGTACTTTATATAGTAGTTGTTATAATAAATGCCTTTTGTATAAATTTTATGGATGACTAGCTTGGAAAAGTAGGTTGGTAAACAATTTGCATTTTTGTCTTTCAAGGGGAAATGTGATACCATATAATAGTATAAATGCAAGAAATATGATAATACTAAGTGAAAACTGTAGTAATTTAGTATTAAAGCAGGTTATGGGAGAGTAATTTATGATTTTTAAATCTAAAAAGTTTATCATGATAATATCTGCTACCGTAATAGCAGGAATTACTCTGACACTTGGGTATAGGTACATTTTAAAAGATGTATTTACAGAGATTGTAAGAAATATTCAAGCACCAAAGAGTGATGACAAAAAGGAAGAGAATGAAGACAACGAAGAGGATAATAATATAGAAGCTAATTCTACTAATATAGATAATAGTTCAGAGAAAAAATCTACGGATAAGAGTACTAAAAAGGAAGAGGATAAAACTCAGAAGGCAGCAAGGGATAAGGCAAGTAAATCAAAGGTAGAGCCTAAAAAAGACTCAAAAGTAGCAGAAGATAAGATAGTTAAAGAGGTTACACCAAACGATAATTTGTATGTAAATAAAAAGCTTGGCTTTTCGCTGCAATTTCCTGATAGTTGGCAGGGTAAGTATAGAATTGATGAAGATGAATATGGCATTGAAGTTTGTATGTACGGTGGTTATATGGATGGTGCCGATGTTTGGGGAACTTTTTTCACCATTACTAAAGATAATGGACAAGGTTTAATAAATTATTTGGCTAAGATTGATGGAGTTGAAAAATGTACTAAGTTAAATGGTGAAACTTTTTATGTTGGTGGACCTTTGCAGTTAAGTGAAAAGAAAGAATGGAAGTATTATGATTTGTACAGTAAGATGGTAGCTGAAAGAGCAGATATACTTAAGACTTTAAAGGAGTGTTAATATAGCTTATGAAAAGAATAATAACTATTCAACATACTCAGTCAATTCATCATACTAATGGTATGGTTGGTTCTTGGACTAATTGGGATTTATCTGAATTAAGGAAAAGACAAGCTTCAAATATTGGGCAAAATCTTGCTAAAGAATTTGCAAATTTTAATTTTGTTATGTATTCATCTGACTTAAAAAGAGCTAAGCAAACAGCAGAAATTGTAGGAAATTATATGGGCATATCTCCTATATTGGCACCGGAATTAAGAGAACGTAATCTGTGAAAATGTGTAGGTAAGTCAGTGAAATGGCTAAGAGAAAATATGGAGTGTCAAGAGAAAAGTATTGATGATAGGATTTTCAAAGATGCAGAAAGTAGAAGAGACGAATGGAATAGATTACTACCTTTTTATAAGAAAATATTAGCCATATATTGGGCAAAAGCCTGATTATGTGCTTGCTGAATTTACGATTTTTCCAAGCTTCAGGAAAAGAGGCATGGCACAACAAGCAATTAATTTAGTAT